>NZ_JBMVFV010000006.1:0-167446 GCF_049538395.1 Micromonospora sp. AB353
CGCCGCCCGGCGGTGCTGCGCCGGCGGCTGACCGCGCTACGGGACCGGCTCACCGCCGAACTGGGCCCGCTCGACGCGCCGCCGGTGGAGGACTGCCTGCCCGCGTACGCGGCCTTCGCGCGCCGGGTCGCGATCGTCGACCGGACCTGGCTCGCGAGCGCGCTGCGCGAGGGCACCTGCGTGTTCGAGGGCGCCCAGGGGGTGCTGCTGGACGAGTGGCACGGCTTCCACCCGTACACGACGTGGAGCACCACGACGTTCGCCAACGCCGAGACGCTGCTCGCCGAGGCGGGCCTGGCCGGGACCGCGCAGCGGCTCGGCGTGCTGCGCACGACCACCACCCGGCACGGTCCGGGACCGCTGGTCACCGAGGACGCGGCGCTGCCGTTCGCCGACCGGCACAACGGGACGAACCCCTGGCAGGGCCGGTTCCGGTTCGGGCACTTCGACGCGGTCGCCCACCGGTACGCGCTGGAGGTCGCCGGTGGCGTCGACGGGCTGGCGCTCACCCACCTCGACCTGGCCCGGCCCGAGCTGCGGATCTGCCGCCGGTACGAGGGCGTGGACCGGCTCGTCCCCGGCCCGGCCGGTGACCTGGACCGGCAGGCGGCGCTCACCGAGCGGCTGCTGCGGGCCCGGCCGGTGCTGGACGAGGCGCCCGCCGACTGGCCGGCGGCGGTCTCGGAGGCGCTGGGCGCGCCGGTGGTGCTCACGTCGCACGGGCCGACGGCCGAGGAGAAGGAAGGGCCCCTTGTTAACGCCTTTTGTATGGGAAGGGCCCCTGCTTAACACCGCACCACCGAGCATGGGTGCATGGGGGACGCACTCGACCTGCTGCACCACACGGTGACGTCGCCGTGGGTGTACCTGGTGATCATCGCGGTCACCGCCGTCGACGCGTTCTTCCCGGCGGTCCCCGGCGAGACCGTGGTGATCACCGCCGGGGTCTTCGCGGCCGGCGGCGAACCGAACCTGATACTGGTGATCCTGACCGCCGCGTTCGGCGCGCTCGTCGGCGATCACATCTCGTACGCGATCGGGCGCGGCGGCGGCGCGCACCGGCTGGCCCGCTTCCCGGCGGACAGCAGGCGGCGGGCCGGCTCGGAGTGGGCCCGCCGGGCGGTCGACAGGCGCGGCGGGATGATCCTGACCACCGCCCGGTACGTCCCCGGCGGCCGCACCGCGGTCACGCTGACCATGGGCGCGGTCCGCTATCCCGCGCGCACGTTCCTGCTGTACGACGGCCTGGCGTGCCTCACCTGGGGGGTCTACTGCGGGCTGCTGGGTTACTTCGGTGGGCTGGCGTTCGAGCACAATCCGCTGTCCGGGCTGCTCGCGGGCGTCGCCATCTCGCTGGCCGTCACCGGCCTGTTCGAGGCGGTCCGATGGGCGCGGCGGCGCGCCCGCGAGCGCGCCGCCGGCCGCTGACCGGAGCCGTCACTCCAGCAGGTCGGCGTCGTGTACGAGGATGGCGAGCTGCACCCGGTTGGCCACGCCGAGCTTGGCCAGCGCGCGGCTGACGTGCGTCTTCACTGTCGCCTCACTGGCACCCACCCGGCGGCCCACCTCGGCGTTCCCGTCACCCCGGGCCACCTCGCGCACGACCGCCGCCTCCCGCTCGGTCAGCCGGGACAGCCGCTGCCGGGCCGCCTCCCGTCGCGCCGGACCACGCTCGGCGAAGGAGCGGATCAGCCGCCGGGTCACTGTCGGCGCGAGCATGGCGTTCCCGGCCGCGACGGTCCGTACGGCGGCGGCGAGTTCCCGGGGCGGGGTGTCCTTGAGGAGGAAGCCGACCGCGCCGGCCCGGAGCGCCTCGTGCACGTACTCGTCCAGGTCGAAGGTGGTCAGCATGACCACCTTCGGTCCGGCGGCCACGATTCCGGGGGCGGCGGCCAGCCCGTCGACGCCGGGCATGCGAACGTCCAGCAGCACCACGTCGGGGCGTAGCCGGACAGCGGCGGCCAGCGCCTCGGTACCGTCGGCGGCCTCGCCGACCACGGCGATGTCCGGCGCGGCCTCCAGGATGAGCCGGAGCCCGGCGCGGATGAGCTGCTCGTCGTCCACGATCACGACCCGGATCACGTCGCCTCCCCGACCGGCACCAACGCGCGCAGCAGGAATCCCCCGTCCGGGGTCGGACCGGCCGCGAGCCTCCCGCCGGTCAGCTCCACCCGTTCCCGCAGGCCCACCAGACCGAGACCGGCGCCGGGCAGGACCGGACCGGCGCCGTCGGACCTGTCGTTACGGACGGCGACCTCGATCCCGTCGGGCAGGTGACGCACGCGGACGCCGACCGCGGCGCCCGGCGCGTGCTTGCGCGCGTTCGTCAGCCCTTCCTGCACCACCCGGTACGCGGTCCGGGCCACCGCGTCCGACACCGGCCCGGGCGTCCCATCGTCCACGCGGTCGACCCGCAGGCCGGCGGCGCGCGACTCACTGATCAACTCGTCGATCCCGTCCCAGCCGGCGACCGGCAGCGGCGGCTCCTGCCGGAGTACGCCGAGCACCTCCCGCAGGTCGGTCAGGGCGGCCCGGCCGGTGGACCGGATCACCGCGGCCGCCTCGGCCGTGGCCGGATCGGCGGTGGTCACCTCCAGCGCACCCGCGTGCACCACCATGAGCGAGACCCGGTGCGCCACGACGTCGTGCATCTCCCGCGCGATCCGGGCCCGCTCCTGCGCACGCACCCGCTCGGCGTGTGCCTTCCGCTCGCGCTCCAGCCGCTCGGCGCGGTCCCGCAACGCGGTCAGGGCGTCCCGCCGGGCCCCGATCCAGAGCCCGACGAGCGCCGGTGCGATCACCAGCCAGGCGTAGGACATCATCGCGTTGCCCGGGCCGGCGACGAGAAGGCGGCGCTGGCCGCCCAGCGCGTTGCCGACCGCCATGCCCGCGAGCATGACGGGGAACGTCCCGATCAGGTACGCGGCGAGCTGCCGGCCCCGCAGGCCGGTGCCGGCTCGCCAGGAGGCGAGCACGACGGGCGCCCAGGCGACCAGCACCAGCCAGCAGGCGGCTGCGGCGGCGGGCAGCACCCAGCGCCGGGCGCTGAGCACCGAGGCGCCGGTGGCCAGGGCGATCAGGACGATCACCACCGGCGGCAGCGGCGAACGGGCGCCGAGCCCGCCGGTGGCCGAGGCCCAGGTGGCGACGGCCACCGTCAGTGCCAACAGCACCGGAGAATACGGCGCGACCCGCCGTACGGCACCGGGCCAGGTGGTCATCGGGCGAGCCTAGGCCGGATCGGCCCGCGCCGGGGACGGGCTCGGGGAGGGTTGGGTGGCCACCCCGAGACGCTCTCCGGGTAGGGCACGACGAAAGTGGACCCCCACGGCCGACCGACGGCAGATTCCCCGGTACGCCGGCCGGACCAGCATCGACGCCATGGATGCCGCTCTCGAACTGCTCCACGACACGATCTCTTCGCCGTGGGTCTATCTGGCGCTGTTCGCCATCGCCGTGGTGGACGGGTTCTTCCCCGTCGTACCGAGCGAGACGGCGGTCATCACGGCGGGCGTCTTCGCGGCCACCGGCCAGCCGGACCTGCCGCTGGTGATCAGCGTGGCCGCGCTCGGCGCGCTGGTCGGCGACCACGTCTCCTACGCGATCGGCCGGCACGGCGGCGCACGGCTGCTGGACCGGCTGCCACGGGAGAGCCGTCGGCGGGCCGCGGTGGACCGGGCCCGGCGCGGGATCGCGGTGCGCGGCGGACTCGTCCTCACCGTCGCCCGGTACGTGCCGGGCGGCCGGACCGCGGTCACCCTCACCATGGGTGCGACCCGCTTTCCCCGACGGCGGTTCCTCGCCTTCGACGCGCTCGCCGCCGCCACCTGGGGCACCTACTCGGCGTCGGTGGGCTATCTCGGTGGGCTGGCCTTCGAGCGGGATCCGGTCCGTGGCCTGCTGTTCGGGCTGGGGCTCGCGCTCACCGTGACGCTGGTGGTGGAGGTGGTGCGCTGGGCCCGGGGGCGCCGCGCGCCGCAGGTGTTAAGGAGGGACCCTTGCTCTACCGGAGACGTTAAGAAGGGGCCCTTCCTTACGCCGCCGGCGGATGCCAGGTGACGCCGCGCAGGAGCTGGTCGGCGCCGAGCCAGGCCACGTTCATCATCCGCGTCGCCGTCTTCCCGGCGTCCGCCTCCGGGTGGTCGGCCAGCCAGTCGGCGAGCGACTCGCTGGCCCCGACCAGCGCGTACGCGACCACCTCCAGGTCGGTGGCGCCGATCTCGCGGCCGGAGGCGCGTAGCGCGTGGTCGAGCATCCCGGCGACCACCTCGACCAGCCGGCCCCGCATGGCGGCGAGTTCGGCGGCGAACGGCTGGGAGCCGCGGGCCTGCCGGTAGAGCACCGCCCAGCCGTCGCGGTGTGCGCCGACGAAGCCGAAGAAGGCGCGCAGCCCGCGCCAGAGCCGCTCGTCGGCGGGCAGGTCGGGGGCGGCGGCGCCGGCGATCGCCTCCATCATCCGGGTGCTCTCCCGGTGCAGGCAGGCGATGAAGAGTTCCTCCTTGGTGCCGAGGTAGGCGTACACCATCGGCTTGGAGATGCCGGCGTCGTCGGCGATCTCGTCCATGCTGGCGGCGTGGAAGCCGCGGCGGGAGAACACCTTCACCGCCGCGTCGAGCATCTGCTGCTCGCGTACGGCGCGTGGGAGGCGCTTGAAGGTCGGCGTGCTGGACACCCTTGCGAGCATACCTACCCGTGCGTAAGGTTACGCCAGAGTAACCAAAGTGGCCCCGCCCGAGAGGTGCAATCCCCCATGACTGACTTCGACCCGGCCAACTTCGCGAACGTCGGCCCGAAGGAGTTCGCGCAGCTGGTCAAGTCCACGCCGGACGCCAAGATCGCCGAGATCATGTCCGGTGACGCGCGCGGCAAGATCCTCAGCGAGGTCTTCAACCGGATGCCCACGCTGTTCCGCGCCGACCGCGCCGGTGCCACGAACGCGGTCATCCACTGGAACATCACCGGCCGTCCGGACGGTGGCACCGACACCTACGAGATCGTCATCGAGAACGGCACCTGCACCGTCTCGGAGACCGCGACCCGCGACCCGAAGCTGAGCCTCACCATGGGCCCGGTCGAGTTCCTGAAGATCGTCTCCGGTGGCGCCAACCCGGTGATGATGTTCATGACCGGCAAGCTGAAGGCCAAGGGCGACCTGGGCCTGGCCGCCAACATCGCCAACCTGTTCGACATCCCCAAGGCCTGACATGGCCGAGTTCTCGCTCGACCTGAACGAGGAACAGCGGGACCTTCGCGACTGGGTGCACGGCTTCGCCGCCGAAGTCGTGCGCCCGGCCGCGGCCGAGTGGGACGCCCGGGAGGAGACCCCCTGGCCGATCATCCAGGAGGCCGCGAAGGTCGGCCTGTACGGGTTCGAGTTCCTCGCCACCTGCTGGGCCGACCCCACCGGCCTCTCCCTGCCGATCGCCAGCGAGGAACTCTTCTGGGGTGACGCCGGCATCGGCCTGAGCATCTTCGGCACCTCCCTCGCGGTCGCTGCGATCTACGGCGCCGGCAGCCCCGAGCAGCTCGTCGAGTGGGTGCCGCAGTGCTTCGGCGACGTCGACTCCCCGGCCGTGGCCGCGTTCTGCACGAGCGAGCCGGAGGCCGGGTCCGACGTCGGCTCGATGCGTACCCGCGCCGTCTACGACGAGGCCACCGACGAGTGGGTGCTCAACGGGCAGAAGGCGTACGCCACGAACGGCGGCATCGCCGGGGTGCACGTCGTGACCGCCTCGATCGAGCCGGAGCTGGGCTCGCGCGGCCAGGCTGCGTTCGTCGTACCCCCAGGCACTCCCGGTCTGACCGCCACCCGCAAGCTGCGCAAGCTAGGGCTGCGCGCCTCGCACACCGCGGACGTCTTCCTCGACGACGTCCGGGTGCCGGGCCGCTGCCTGCTCGGCGGCAAGGACGCGCTCGACGAGCGTCTGGCCCGTGCCCGGTCCGGGCAGCGCGCCTCCGGTCAGGCGGCGATGCGGACGTTCGAGCTGTCCCGCCCGACAGTCGGCGCGCAGGCGCTCGGCGTGGCCCGCGCCGCCTACGAGTACGCCCTGGACTACGCCAAGGAGCGGGTCCAGTTCGGACGTCCGATCATCGCCAACCAGGCGGTCGCGTTCGCGCTCGCCGACATGAAGATGGAGATCGACGCGGCCCGGCTGCTGGTCTGGCGCGCCTCCTGGATGGGCCGTAACAACCGGCCGTTCACCGCCGGTGAGGGCTCGATGTCCAAGCTCAAGGCCGGTGAGGTGGCCGTCTCGGTGACCGACAAGGCGGTCCAGCTCCTCGGCGGCGCCGGCTTCCTGCGCGACCACCCGGTGGAGCGGTGGTACCGCGACGCCAAGATCTACACCATCTTCGAGGGCACCTCCGAGATCCAGCGGCTGGTCATCTCCCGCGCCATCTCCGGGATGCAGATCCGCTGAGCGCCGGCGGGCCGCGACCCGGCCCGTGACGGCAGGGAACGTCGTCGCGGGCCGGGCCGCCGCTCCCGGGCCGACCCGAACCGCGATCGGGCACAAGATCACGCCGAACCGGACGGCCGACCGTCCGGAGCCTGGTCGACGAACCACGAACGCGAAGGAGTTGCGCCGTGGACCTGCCGTTCATCGCCGCCACGCTGACCCGACGTGGACTGCTCGCCCCGGGCGGACCGATCCGCGTGGTCTCCCAGCTCAACGCGCTGCGCCGGTGGGGCTGGAGCCTCGCCGGTGAGCTGCGCCAGGCCGCCGCCCGCGACCCCGGCCGCGTCGCCGTGGTCGACGAGCAGGGCGCCACCATGACGTACCAGGAACTGCTCGACCGCTCCGAGCGGCTGGCCCGGTCGCTGCGCTCCCACCTCGGCGTGCAGACCGGCGACCGGGTGGGGGTGCTCTGCCGCAACCACCACGGCCTGATCGAGGCGATAGTCGCAACGATGCTGCTCGGCGCGGACGCCGTCCTGGTCAACACCGGCCTGTCCGCCGCGCAACTGGTGACTGTGGCCGAGGAACAGGGCCTGCGCGTCCTGGTGCACGACGGCGAGTTCACCGAACGCGTCCTCGGCCTCCCGGCCGAGCTGCACCGGGTCGACGAGCGGGGGCAGGAGGAGCTGATCGCCGCCGCCGTGCCCGGGGAGAAGCTCCAGCCGCCGGAGCGCGACGGCCGCACCATAGTGCTGACCTCCGGCACCACCGGCGCGCCCAAGGGTGCCCGCCGGCCCACCCCGCACGGCTTCGGCCCGCTGGTGTCGATCATCGACAGAATTCCGCTGCACGCGAAGAACACCGTGATGATCGCCGCGCCGATCTTCCACACCTGGGGGTACGCCGCACTCCAGGTCTCGTTCGCGCTGCGCGCCACTGTCGTGCTGCACCGGCGCTTCGACCCGGCCGCCACGCTCGCCGCGCTCGTCGACCAGCGGTGCGACGCGATGTTCGCCGTACCGGTGATGCTGCAACGACTGATGGAGGTCGCGCCGCCGCAGCCCCGGCCGCCGCTCAAGGTGGTGGCGGTCAGCGGATCCGCGCTCCCCGGCAACCTGGCCACCGCCTTCATGGACCGCTACGGCGACGTGCTCTACAACCTCTACGGCTCGACCGAGGTCTCCTGGGCCTCCATCGCCGGCCCGGCCGAACTGCGCGCCGCACCCACCACCGCGGGCCGGCCGCCGCACGGCACCCGGCTGGCCATCCTGGACGAGACCGGCCGGCCGGTCCGCGACGGCGAGGTCGGACGGATCTTCGTCGGCAACGAGATGCTGTTCGAGGGCTACACCTCGGGCACCGGCCGGGAGAGCCGCGACGGACTGCTCGACACCGGCGACCTGGGCCGGCTCAACGCCGACGGACTGCTCTTCGTCGACGGCCGGGCCGACGACATGATCGTCTCGGGTGGCGAGAACGTCTTCCCGTCCGAGGTGGAGGATCTGATCGCCCGGTTGCCGCAGGTCCGCGAGGTCGCGGTGATCGGCGTACCGGACCCCGACTACGGCCAGCGGCTGGCCGCGTTCCTCGCGCTGCGCCCCGGCGAGACGCTCGACCCGGAGGCGGTCCGCGAGTACGTCCGGCGCTACCTGGCCCGCTTCTCCGTGCCCCGCGACGTGGTGTTCGTGAAGTACCTGCCGCGCAACGCCACCGGCAAGGTGCTCACCCGGGAGCTGCGCCGCTACTTCGATTGATCAACATCGGTCGGACAGCCCTGGCCACCCGGTGCTACCTTCTCTCCCGATCGAACGGGGAACGGGGAGCACCACAATGGACCGGTTTCGGCGGCGTACCGCGCTCGGCCTCCTCGTCGGCGGCGCGTCCGCCGCCGCGCTCGGCTCGTTCGACCCGGTCCACGGACGGCCCGACGACCCACCCACCCGGTGGCCGGTTCCGCCCGTCGAGCGGGAGAACCGCGCCGCCGGTGAGGCGTGGTGGCCCGAACGCGGCGGCCGGGCCGCCGACGACCGGCGGCGTCAGATCCAGGGGTACGCCTCGACGACGAGCGTCGCCCCCGGCGAGGTGATCGATTTCCACGTCGCCGTCAACCCGGGCGGCCGGTTCCGGATCAGCGTGCACCGCATCGGCTGGTACGACGGCGCGGGCGCCCGCACGATGCTGACCAGCCCCGCACTGAGAGGCGAGCCGCAGCCGGTGCCGGTCGCCGACCCGGACACCGGCGTGCTCGACTGCCGGTGGCCGGTGTCGTGGCGCCTGCCCGTCCCGCACGGCTGGACCTCCGGCCTCTACCAGGCGGTCTTCACCTCGGCCGGCGGCTGGCGGGCGTGCACGCCGTTCGTGGTGCGCGACGACAGGCGCCCGGCCGCGCTCTGCGTGGTGCTGCCGGTGACCACCTGGCAGGCGTACAACCAGTGGCCGCGCGACCGGCGCGTCGGCAAGAGCCTCTACAACGGCTACCGGCCCGACGGGCGGCGCGACCCGGCGCTGCGGGCACGCGCTGTCTCGTTCGACCGCCCGTACGCCGACGCGGGCCTGCCCACCCACTTCGACCGCGACGAGGCAGCGGTCCGGTGGCTGGAACGCAACCTCTACGACGTCAGCTACGCCACCAGCTTCGACCTGCACTCCGGGCGACTCGACCCGGCCCGGTACCGGGGCCTGGTGTTCTGCGGGCACGACGAGTACTGGTCGGCCGAGATGCGCCGCGCCACCGAGGTCGGCCTGGACGGGGGCACCAGCCTCGCGTTCCTCGGCGCGAACAGCGTCTACTGGCACGTCCGCGTACGCCCCGCCGCCGGCGGCCGCCCCGAACGGATCGTGGAGTGCGCCAAGACGCTCCCCGACCCGGGCGCCGGCACCGGCGACCCGACGCTGACGTGGCGCGACCTCGACCGGCCGGAACAGGCGCTGCTCGGCGTGCAGTACAACGGCATCGTGCTGACCCCGCAGCCGCTCGTGGTGCGCGGTGCCGACAGCTGGGTGTGGTCCGGCACCGGCGTCGCCGACGGTGACCGCATCCCGGGCGTGGTGGCGGGCGAGGCGGACGGGCTGCACGCGGCCCTCGCCCGGCCCGCCGGGACCACGCTCAGCGCGTCGCCGTACCCGGCGCAGCAGGGCGGCCGACGGCTCCAGAGCAGCCACGTCTACGAGACGGCACGCGGCGCCGTGGTGTTCGCCAGCGGCACGCTCGGCTGGACGCTGGCGCTGGACCGGCAGGGGCACCGCGACCCGCGCATCGAGCGGGCCACGGCGAACGTGCTCAACCGGATGGCCGGCCGCCGGCGCGGGACGCTCAGCCCGGGATCGTGATCCGGCCGTCCACCGCCGCCGCCGCGATGTCGGTGCGGTAGTGGGAACCGGCCAGCTCCACGTCGCGTACCAATTCGTAGGCGGCGTCGCGCGCGGCGGCCAGGTCCGGCCCGGTCGCCGTACCGCAGAGGACCCGGCCGCCGGCGGACCGCAACGTGCCGTCGGCGTCCCGGCGGGTGCCGGCGTGGATGATCCCGGCGCGGTCCGCGCCGGTGATCACATCACCGGTACGCGGGCCCGCCGGATAGCCGTCGGCCGCCACCACTACCGTCACAGCGGCGCCGTCGCGCCACCGCAGCGGCGGGTGCGCGCCCAGCGTGCCGGTGGCGGCGGCGTGCAGCAGCCCACCCAGCGGCGTCTCCAGCAGGGCGAGCACGACCTGCGTCTCCGGGTCGCCGAAGCGCGCGTTGAACTCGATGACACGCGGGCCGGACGGGGTGATCGCCAGGCCCACGTAGAGCAGGCCGGCGAACGGTGTGCCCCGGCGGCGCAGCTCCGCCAGCGTCGGGTGCACCACGTCGCGCATCACGTCGTCGACCAGGTTCGGCGGGGTCCACGGCAGCGGCGTGTACGCGCCCATGCCGCCGGTGTTCGGCCCGGTGTCGCCGTCGCCGACCCGCTTGAAGTCCTGCGCCGGCAGCAGCGGCACCGCCGCCTCGCCGTCGGTCACCACGAACAGGGAGACCTCGGGACCGGACAGGTACTCCTCGATCACCACCCGGCCGCACTCCGCCGCGTGCCGCTCGGCGGCCGCCCGGTCGTCGGTGACCACCACGCCCTTGCCGGCGGCGAGCCCGTCGTCCTTCACCACGTACGGCGCGCCGAACTCGTCCAGCGCGTGCGCCACCGCCGCCGCGTCCTCGCAGGTGTACGCGCGGGCGGTCGGCACACCGGCAGCGGTCATCACGTCCTTCGCGAACGTCTTCGAGCCCTCCAGCCGGGCCGCCTCCGCGCTCGGGCCGAACACCGCGATGCCCTTGGCGCGTACCGCGTCGGCGACGCCCGCCACCAGCGGCGCCTCCGGCCCGATGACCACCAGGTCGGCCGCGACCTCGACGGCGAGGGCCGCCACCGCCGCCGGGTCGGTGGGTGTCACCTCCCGCAGCTCGGCCACCGCGGCGATCCCCGGATTCCCCGGAGCCGCGACGAGCGCCTCGACAGCCGGATCCCCGGCGAGTCCGAGCGCGAGAGCGTGCTCCCGCCCACCACCACCCACAAGAAGTACGCGCACGACCGGCATCCTACTGACCGCCCCACCCCACCCCGTCGATCATGAAGTTGACGGCAGGATGTGAGATCGACATCGCCGTCAACTTCATGGTCAGCGCCGGATCCTTGCGGCCAGCGCCGCACGGACGACCTGGGGGATGTAGTCGGGGCGGAGGGTGTCGGGCCAGGTGAACCTGAGGACGGTCCAGCCGGCGTTGGTCAGGCGGTTCTGCCGCTGCCGGTCGTCGAAGAGGGCATCGGGCGTGGAGTGCGGACCACTCCCGTCCGCCTCGGCGATCACCCGGGCGGCCCGCCAGCCCATGTCGCCGACGCCGAGCAGATAACCGTCGGCGTCGCGTACCTCGATCTGGAGGGCGTCCGGCGGGACGCCGCCGTCGACGCACCGCAGCCGGGTACGCGTCTCCAGCGGCGACTGGGCGGCTCCGTTCGCCTCGGCCAGGTGGCGACGTGCGTGCACCACGCCCCGCCGCCCCGCGATCAGGGCGGGGATGGCACCGAACTCCTCCTCGGTGATCCTCCCCTGGTTGAGCGCCGAGTCGAGCAGAGCCACCGCGACGTAGCGACGCACCCGGAGGACGAGGCCCGCGAGCGTGTGCGTGGGAGCCGTCACCGGAATGCCGTCGACGGTCGTCAGCGCCTGCTCGGGATGCTCGAACTGGTGCAGCGTCACGGCAGGATCCCTGACGCGGGACGGCCGGGCCGCGCGCCCCGGGACCGCGACGTGAATCGCGCCCGTTCTCGGCAGCCCCGCGATCCCGTACAGCTCGGCAGCGGTGCCGAGGACGGCGTGCGCCTGCGGGCCCAGCGACAGGACCGCCGCCCGGATCTGACGACGCCGTTCCACGCCGTCGGATCCGGTGCGCTCGACGGCGTAGGTCGCGCGAGCCAGCCGCCGCCACCGACGCGAGGTGACGAGGTTGTCGATCTCGTGCCGGCTGTAGCCGGCCCGGAGCGCCTGCGCACGGGTGACGACGCCACCCTGGTCACTCGCGATCTGCCGGATCACCCAAGCCCGTTCCACCCACCGAGCGTCCCCGCGCACCCCACCCCCACGGGGCCCCTGTGGACAACCCACCCCACCCTGTGGATAACCCTCGCCCTCGCCCCGTCGATCATGAAGTTAGCGGCGATGTGGATCTACAAAACGGCCGCTAACTTCATGATCAACGGGGTGGTCTGGGGTGGTCTGGGGTGGGGCCGGGAGGGCGGGGTGGGTGGGTGGGTGGGTGGGTGGGTGGGTGGGTGGGTGGGGGTGGGGTTAGGGGAGGAGGGGGTGGCGGAGGACGTTCTCCTCTCGGCCTGGGCCTACGCCCACCACGCTCACCCGGGTGCCGGTCAGCTCCTCGATCCGCGCGATGTAGCGTCTCGCGTTCTCCGGGAGCTCGTCCTCGGTGCGCGCCTTGGTGATGTCCTCCCACCAGCCGTCGAGCTCTTCGTAGATCGGCGTGGCGTGGTGGAAGTCGGTCTGCGTCATCGGCATGTCGTCGAAACGCTCGCCGTTGATCTCGTACCCGACGCAGATCGGCACCTTGGCCAGGCCGGTCAGCACGTCCAGCTTCGTGACCACCAGGTCGGTGACGCCGTTGAGGCGGCACGCGTACCGGGCCACCACGGCGTCGAACCAGCCGCAGCGACGTTCCCGGCCGGTGGTGGTGCCGTACTCGTGGCCGACCTTGCGCAGGTGCTGCCCGTTGTCGTCGAACAGTTCGGTCGGGAACGGGCCGGAGCCCACCCGCGTCGTGTACGCCTTGCTCACCGCGATGACCTTGGTGATCGCGGTCGGCGGGATGCCCGCGCCCACGCACGCCCCGCCGGCCGTCGGGTTCGACGACGTGACGAACGGGTAGGTGCCGTGGTCCATGTCGAGCATGGTGGCCTGGGCGCCCTCCAGCAGCACGGTCTCGCCGCGGTCGAGCGCGTCCCAGAGCATCACCCGGGTCTCGGCGATGTACGGGCGCAGCCGCTCGGCGTACTGGAGGTACTCCTCGACGGTCTCCTCGACGTCGATCGCCTTGCGGTTGTAGACCTTGAACAGGAGCTGGTTCTTCTCGCGCAGCGCGAGTTCCAGCTTCTTGCGCAGGATGCCCGGGTCGAGCAGGTCCTGGAGCCGGATGCCCATCCGGGCGACCTTGTCGCCGTACGCGGGACCGATGCCCCGGCCGGTGGTGCCGATGCGGGAACTGCCCAGGTAGCGCTCGACCACCCGGTCCAGCGCCCGGTGGTGCGGCATGATCAGGTGCGCGTCACCGGAGATGCGCAGGCGGGACACGTCCACGCCGCGCTCGGCGAGCCCGTCGATCTCCTGCAGCAGCACCTTCGGGTCGACCACCACACCGTTGCCGATCACGATCATCGCGCTCGGTGACAGCGCCCCGGACGGCATGAGGTGCAGCGCGTACTTCTGGCCGTCCGGCGTGATCACCGTGTGGCCCGCGTTGTTGCCGCCGGAGTAGCGCACGACGTAGTCGACCCGCTCACCCAGCAGGTCGGTAACCTTGCCCTTGCCCTCGTCGCCCCACTGGGCGCCGAGCAGCACGATCGCTGGCATCTTCTCGCCTCCAGAAGGCTCGGGTGCCAGGTGGCGACCGGTCAGCGAGCCCGGGGTGTCAGGCTAACAAGTAGTGACGGCGGGACCAGCAGGGGTTGGTCGAGAAGCAGGAGGCTCCTTCGTGTACGACGTGGTGCTGCTCACCCTCGGCTCGGACCGGGACGCTCCCGGTGGTGGCTGCGGCAGCGGCGGCGCCTGCTGCGGCGGCGCGGACGACACCGCCGCCGAGACCGGCGAGGAGCGCTGCGAGACGCCGCGCGTACCGGTGCTGGCCTGTGCGGACGAGCTGACCGCCAGGGGCGCCCGGGTGACCACGGTGACCGCCCGGTCGGACTCCGAGATCGACGAGGTGCTGGCCCGCCTCGACGGCCCGCCGCGCGCCGACGGCCTCACCTGGCCGGACTCCGACGGCAAGACCCGGCTCATCGTCGCCACGGCGAGTGACGGTCAGTTGCGCGCCGTCCTGCGCCGGCTGGTGCGCCGGTACGCTCCGCCGCCGAGCCGTCGCCCCGCGGACCTCGCCGACGACCGTACGGTGCCCGACCTGCCCCCGGTCGGCGTACTGCCGCTCGATCCGGCCCGGTCCGGGACGGCGCGGGACCTGGCCGCGCAGCTCGGGCTGCCCCGGGATCCGGCGGGTGTGGCCGCCGCGGTGCTGGACGGCACCGCCCGGCGGCTCGACCTGCTGCGCAACGACGGCGGCTCGGTGACGCTGGACGGCGCGCTGCTCGGCGCCGCCGACGACGCCGGCCGCCCACTGCACTGGCGGGCCCGGGTCGAGGTCGACGGCACGGTGCTCAGCGACGGTTCGGAGCCGATCACCGCGTGCGCGATCGGCAACGCGGGCGGGTACGCGCGCCTCGGCGAGGTGGACCTGCTGGGCGGCCCGGATCCGGCCGACGGGCGGGTGACGGTGGGCGTCGCCGTACCAGTGGTGACCCGGTCGGCGTTGGGCCGGAAGAAGGTCCGGCTGGAGGTACGCCGGGCGCGGGGACGCGCGGTGGCGGTGGTGCCCCGCGACGAGAGGGTGCCCTTCCTCGACGACGGCGTCGAGGGCGAGCTGAGCCGCAAGCGCTCCTGGTGGACCGAGCCGGGCGCCTGGGCGGTCTGGACGGGCTGACCTCGGTCGATCCCCACCCGGCTCGCGGCGCTGGCCGGACCGCCTATCCTCGGCGGAAGGAATGGGGAGGAACCGTGGTGCACGAGAACGACGACCGGGCCCACGTACCGGGCCGGCCGCAGGTGCCGCAGCGGGACGTCGAGCCGCTGTGGCCGCCGGAGGAGACCGATGCGGCGGCGGCCACGATCCCGCCGTGGGCGTCGGTGCCCTGGCCACTCCCGCCCGCCGACGCTCCCACGCCGGTGGCGGCGGACGTCCCGGCGGCCACGCCCGCCCCCGGCACTGCCGCAACGGCGACCGCCGGCGAGGGCGCCGGGAACGGACGGGCCACCTCGCCGTGGGCACAGCCGCCGCAGCGGGCCGGATCGGACTCCGCCACCACGCCGGACCCGCTTCCCGTCGAGGCAGCAGCTCCGCCGTCCGAGGCGGCGGAGGCCGACGGCACCGCCTCCGGCCGGGCCACCGTGGCACCGCCCCCGCCACCTGACGCCCTCCCCGAGGACGGCACGGTGTCCGGCCGCGCCACCGTCACCCCGGCACCGCCCCCACCGTCCGACGCCCTCCCTGCCGACGGCATCGCCGCGGGCCGGGCCACCGTCGCCGGGACGCAGCCGTCACCGGCCTCCGGCACCGGACCGGCAGGGCCGGGCACGCCCGAGCAGACGCCCCGCCTCGGGCCGTTCCCACCGTCGCCGGGCGTGCCGGCGCAGCCCTCCCCGTACGGCAACGGCTACCCGCCGTCCGCGTACCAGCCGCAACCTGGTCAGCCCGGCTGGTACCCGCCGCCCGGCTGGACTCCGCAGGCCGGCGCACCGCAGCCGGGCGGCCCGACGCCGCCGCAGGCGCCGGTGTCCGGCCCGGTGGTGCCGCCACCGCCGCCTCAGCCCGGAGCGCCCCACCCGGAGCAGAGCTGGACACCGCAGCAGGCGGTACCCCCGACCGCCGAGGACTTCGCCCGCCGCCGCCAGGCCCGGCCGGTCGACCCGGTGGCCACCATGGGCGTACGCGCGGTGGTGAACAAGATCGGGCTGGTCCGGCTCGCGCCCGGGCGGCACGAGCAGGAGATGAAGCGCGACATCGAGATGGTCCGCCGCAACTTCGGTGGGCTGCGCCAGGTGACAGTGGTCAACCCGAAGGGCGGCGCCGGCAAGACGGTGGCGATCCTGCTGCTCGCCATGACGTTCGGCCAGAAGCGCGGCGGATACGTGCTGGCCTGGGACAACAACGAGACCCAGGGCACCCTCGGCATGCGGGCCCAGCAGGACTTCCACGCCCGTACAGTGCGGGACATGCTGCGCGACCTGGCCCAGTTCCAGGGGGCGCACGGCCGGGTGGGCGACCTGTCGCAGTACGTCCGCTCGCAGGGCGAGGGCATGTTCGACGTGCTCGCCTCGGACGAGTCGGCGACCGGCGGCGAGATGCTCACCGCCGCCGCGTTCGCGGAGATCCGCGAAGTGGTCAGCCGCTTCTACAAGCTGATCTTCGTGGACACCGGCAACAACGTCCGGGCGCAGAACTGGCAAGCCGCGATGGACGCCACCGACCAGCTCGTGGTGACCATGTCGGCCCGTAACGACTCGGCCGAGACCGCCGCCCGGATGCTCGACCACCTGGAGCAGAGCGGCCGGCAGCGGCTGGTCCGGCAGGCGGTGACAGTGGTCTCGATGCCGCCGTCCCGCAAGGAGATCGACCTGCCCGCGATCCAGGCCCACTTCGCGGCGCGGACCCGGGCGGTGCTGCTGGCACCGTACGAGCGGCTCATCGACACCGGCGAGCCGCTGCGGTACGGGCAGCTCTCCTCCGCCACCCGGGACGCCTGGCTGAAGATCGCCGCGTCGGTGGCGGAAGGGCTGTAGGACGGGCGCGACGGCCGGTGCCCGGATCGGGACCGGCCGTCGCGGCAGTGGTCAGTCGCCGGAGAGCGCGTCTCCGGCGGCCGGGTCGCAGTCGCGGAGGAACTGGGCGCACCGGGCCGCCTCGTCCGCCTCGCCGATCTCCCCCGCGGCGCGGGACAGCACGTAGAGGCAGCGGAGGAAGCCCCGATTGGGCTTGTGCGACCAGGGCACCGGGCCGTGGCCCTTCCAGCCGCTGCGGCGCAGCTGGTCCAGGCCCCGGTGGTAGCCGGTGCGGGCGTACGCGTACGCCGTCACGACCTGACCCGCGGCGAGCGAGCGGCCGGCCAGCGCGGCCCAGGCCGCACTGTAGGTCGGGAAGCGGGCCGCGACCTCGGCGTACGCCTCGTCGGTGCCCTGCTCGGCCGCCGCCGCCAGCGCGACGTCGGCCTCCTCGTGGACCGGGAGCAGGGTGGCCGGTGGCTCAGGCAACAGGTTCTGCATCGCCCCATTCAACCCGCTTCGCCCACGGGTACGCGAGGGGCCCCGCCCGGACGGTTGGCTGAACGGCTGAGGGTTTCGTCACGCCTGCGGCGGGAGCACACGTACCCGCGGCCCATGCCGCCGCCGTGGTTCTTGCACTACAAATACAGATCCGGAGCCTCCCCAGGACCCGGTTACGCAGGAGCCCGGCGGCGTGCCCGCCGGGCTCCTGTCGTTCCCCGTCCCGGTTTCGGCACTTGCCGCGCGGGGGCAGGATGGCCTGGTGCCGACCCCACCACCCGCGGACGTCATCGAGCCGCACGCGCCCCACGTCAACGAGATCGAGACCCGCACCGCGTTCGAGCAGCGGCTGGCCGGGGGAACCCTGGCCGGTCTGACCGTGCAGGGCCTGCGCCTCGACCTCGACCCGGTACCCGACCTGCGCGACGTCGACGTCACCGGCACGCTCTTCGTGGGCTGCCGTTTCGCCGGCCGCGAGGTGGGCGCGGACCTGGTCCGCCGGGGCGCCAACGTGGTCCCGCCGTTCTCCGGGCTGCCCTACCCGACCCAGCCGTCGCACCTCTACACCGCCGACGAGCTGGCCGCCGGGTTCGCCGAGGGCGGGTTCGCCGAGATGTACGACACCCGGGTGTACGCGCACTTCCGGGCGCACGGCGGCGCGCTGCCGGACGTACGCGAGGCGCTCGGGCAGCGACTGCACGACCACGGTGTGGACAACGCGCTGGCCGACGCCACCCGGTCGTGGCTGGCCGCGCACGGGCCGCAGTCGGTGGTGGGGGTGATGGGCGGGCACGCGGTGCCGCGCGGCAGCGTCGCGTACCGGATGGCCGCGGTGCTGGGCTGGGAGCTGGCGCGGGCCGACCGCCTGGTGGTCACCGGCGGCGGTCCGGGCGTGATGGAGGCGGCGAACCTCGGCGCGTTCCTCGCGGCCTGGCCGGCCGAGGAGCTGTCCGCCGCGATCGACGTGCTCGCCGTCGCGCCGGACTTCACCGACCACGACCGGTACACGGCGGCGGCGCTGGCGGTGCGCAAGCGGTACGCGGACGGCACGTCGCTGCCCTCGCCCCGCCCGTCGGCACCGGGCACCGAGTGGGCCCGGTCCGGCGGGCTGGCCATCCCCACCTGGCTGTACGGCCACGAGCCGGCGAACCTGTTCGCGGGCCGGATCGCGAAGTACTTCTCCAACGCCATCCGGGAGGACACCATCCTGCGGCTGGCCCGGGGCGGGATCGTGTTCGCGCCCGGCAAGGCCGGCACCGTGCAGGAGGTGTTCCAGGCGGCCACCAAGACGTTCTACGGCACCGACGGGGCGAGCGGGGCGTACGTCTTCCTGGACCGCACGTACTGGACCACGGAGCTGCCGGTGGAGTCGCTGCTGCGGCCGCTGTTCGCCGCGTCCCCGTTCGGCGACCTGTCGCACACGATCCACCTGACCGACGACGTGCACGAGGCCGTCCGGGTGCTGGTGCAGTGAAAGGAAGGGCCCCCTTTTAACGCCTCCGGTAGAGGAAGGGCCCCTTGTTAACGCCGAGCGTTAACAAGGGGCCCTTCCTTACACGCGGGGTGTCACTTCATGGTGGTGCCGGTGGAGCGCAGGTGCTCGCAGGCCTCGACCACGCGGGCGGCCATGCCGGCCTCGGCGGCCTTGCCCCAGACGCGCGGGTCGTACATCTTCTTGTTGCCGACCTCGCCGTCGACCTTCAGCACGCCGTCGTAGTTGCGGAACATGTGGTCCGCGACCGGGCGGGTGAAGGTGTACTGGGTGTCGGTGTCGATGTTCATCTTCACCACGCCGTAGTCCAGCGCCTCCCGGATCTCCGACAGCAGCGAGCCGGAGCCGCCGTGGAAGACCAGGCTGAGCGGCTTGTCCTTGCCGTACTTGGCGCCCACCGCCACCTGGATGTCGTGCAGCACCGAGGGGCGCAGCTTGACGTTGCCCGGCTTGTAGACGCCGTGCACGTTGCCGAAGGTCAGCGCCGCCATGTAGCGGCCCTTCTCGCCCAGGCCGAGCGCGTCGACCATGGCCAGGCCGTCCTCGACGGTGGTGTAGAGCTTGTCGTTGATGGCGTTCTCGACGCCATCCTCCTCGCCGCCGACGACGCCGACCTCGATCTCGAGGACGATCTTGCCCTTGGCGGCCTCGGCGAGGAGCTGCTCGGCGATCTCCAGGTTCTCCGCCACCGGCACGGCCGAGCCGTCCCACATGTGCGACTGGAACAGCGGCTCCTGGCCGTTCTTGACGCGCTCCTGCGAGATGGCCATCAGCGGACGGACGAACTTGTCCAGCTTGTCCTTCGGGCAGTGGTCGGTGTGCAGCGCGATGTTCACCGGGTACTTCTTGGCGACCTCGTGCGCGTACGCGGCGAACGCCGTCGCGCCGGTCACCATGTCCTTCACGGACGGGCCGGACAGGTACTCCGCGCCACCGGTGGAGACCTGGATGATGCCGTCGCTCTCCGCGTCGGCGAAGCCCTTGAGCGCCGCGTTCAGCGTCTGCGAGGAGGTCACGTTGATCGCGGGGTACGCGTACCGGCCGGCCTTGGCCCGGTCCAGCATCTCCGCGTAAGCCTCGGGGGAAGCGATGGGCATGTCGAACGCTCCTTACTAACCGCTCTCGGCCGTGCAGGCCGCTGTCTTCCATGGGCGCGACCGTTCCGGTCGCTCACGTCCACGGTTGCGCCGGACCGCGCTGTCCACCGCGGGCAGTATCCCGCAGGAGCGTGAGCGGGGCACAACCGGCCCGGACGCCGCTCACCGGTTCTCCAGCCGGTCCGGTACGACGACGCTGATCAGCCAGCTCACCACCGCGACCACGATGGCGCCCCAGAAGGCGGCCCAGAAGCCGTCCACGTGGAACGGGAGCTTCAGCACCCCGGCGATCCAGTCGGTCAGCAGGAACAGCAGCGCGTTCACCACGAGCGCGAACAGGCCGAGCGTGAGCAGGTAGAACACGCAGCCGAACACCTTGATGAGCGGCTTGAGCACCGCGTTCACGACACCGAAGACCAGTGCCACCACGATCAGGGTGAGCACGTTGCTGCCGGTGTTGCGGCCGCTCACCTCCACTCCGGGCACGATCAGGGTCGCGATCCACAACGCGACCGCGGTGATCGCCAGTCGGATCAGGAAGCCCATGCCTCCCATCCTGGCACCGGCCGCGCGCCGGGAGCGGGACAATCGCCGACTCCGCCGTTCCGCCCGCCGCCCAGCGAGGGCCCGGAGCAGCCCGTACGGTGGTGGGGACGATGCCCGCACGGAGAACAGGGAGGGACGATGGGTCAGCCCGACGAGGACTTCGCCCCCAGTGACCACCTCGCCCCGGAGGAGCGGGATCTGGAGGCCGAGCCGGCCGACGCGGTCGAGCAGGCCACCACGGTGACCGACGAGACGGACGGTGAGCCGCACCGGGGCATGGAGGTCGACGACTGGGACGCCATGGAGCAGGCCCGCGTCGTCACGGCCGACGAGGACGACTACCGCTGATCCGGGGCCCGTTCACCGCAGGGCGGTGACCTGCCCCGGGTGGGCGGCGGCCCACTGCGCCAGCCGGTCCGCCCGTAACGCGTCCAGGAATCCGGGGGCGAGTTCCGGGTCCGGCTCGTACCCGCGGCCGTTCCACTCGTCGCGTACCGGGAAGGCGAGCGCGGCCGGCTCCGCCACGGCTGCGCGACCACTCGCGGCGGTCAGCGCCGGCAGCGACAGGTCACCGGTGTCGATCGTGACGGCCGGTCCGATCCGTAGGAGCAGCCGGCCGAGCTGCGCCGGATCGGTCGCCGTGCCCTGCTCCCGCAGTTGGCGGAGCAGGCCGGCGGCGTAGCGCGCCGCGTTGCGGTCCCGGTCCAGCCCACCGTCGCGCAGGCCGTACCGCTGCCGCAGCAGGTCCACCGCCGCCGGGCCGTCGAGCCGCTGACATCCGGCCGGGAACCGCCGCTCGGTGTGCACCGAACGCACCGGCGCCGGCAGGCAGACCGGCACGCCGCCGACCGCGTCGGTCAGCTCGCGCGCCCCCGGGTACGTGAGCACCGCGCCGGCGTCGACGCGTACCCCGGTCAGCCGGGCGACCGCCTCGCGGGTCGCCCGGTAGCCGGCGGTCAGGTCGGTGCCCGACCCGGCGGCGCGGGAGAACGTCGCGTTGAGCTTCTCCGTCCCGCCCTGCGGCGGCACCGGCACCAGCAGGTCACGCGGGAACGACACGAGGTAGAGCCGGCTCCGGTCGGCCGGCAGGTGCACCAGCAGCACCGAGTCGGCGCGCCGGCTGCCGACCGGCTGGTCGACGCCGAGCAGCAGCAGGTTCAGCGCGCCGCCGGTCTCCGGCGCCGGCGTGGCGGGCGCGGGCGCCGCCGTGGGCGCCGGTGGCCGGGGCGCCATCGCGGTGAAACCGACGAGCGCGGCGGCGGCGACCGCCAGCGCCGTGCCGGCCAGGCGTACGCGCCGGCGACGCCGGCGGCGGATGATCACCGCCCGGTCGACGGCGGCCCGGACCGGGCCGACGGGCGGGGTCGACTCCTCGAGGCGGGCGAACGCGGCCCGCAGCTCGTCCTCGATCATCAGGAGACCTCCACGAGTTCGGCTCGGAGGGTGGCCAGCGCACGCGAGATGCTGGACCGGACGGTGCCCACGGCGCAGCCGAGGATCTCGGCGATCTCCGCGTCCGGCAGGTCCTCGTAGTAGCGCAGCACCAGCGCGGCGCGCTGACGCCGGGGCAACCGGGACAGCCAGGACCGGATCTGGTCCCGGTCCACCGCGGACTGGGCGTGGTCCGCCGGCGCGGGCACCGATTCGTCGGCCGCGCCGCGCAGCAGCACCCGCCGCGCCCACGATCCGCGCCGCCAGTCGATGAACTGGTTGGTGAGCATCCGGCGCACGTACCGCTCCGGGGCGTCGGTGCGGGCCACCCGCCGCCAGTTGAGCTGGACCCGGACCAGGGTGTCCTGCACCAGATCCTGCGCCTGGTGCGGGTCCCCGGTCAGCATGACCGCGTACCGCAGCAGGGCGCCCAACCGCGCGTCGGCGAACTCCTCGTACGTCACTGCACCTCCCGGTGTCCGATTGATGGACGGTTCCGGGCAGGCGGAACATTGCGGTGGCGTCGCGGCTGCCCGGAAACCCCCACGACAGAACCCAGAAACGCAAGAGATCATCGACAAGTGTTGCTGACCCTCACCACGACCCACCGCCCGGCGACCGACCTCGGCCACCTCCTGGTGAAACATCCGGACCGCGTGCAGACCTTCGACCTGCCCGCCGGTGCCGCGCATGTGTTCTACCCGGAGGCGGACGAGGCGCGCTGCACGGCGGCGTTGCTGGTCGAGGTCGATCCGCTCAAGCTGGGCGGCGGCCGCCGGAACCGCGCGCCGGAGGGCTTCGCGCTCGGGCAGTACGTCAACGACCGTCCGTACGCGGCGTCCAGCCTGCTCTCGTCGGCGCTGGCGAAGGTGTTCCGCTCCTCCCTGCGGGGTGAGTCGCGCGATCGTCCCGAGCTGGCCGCGAGCGCGATCCCGCTGACCGTACGGGTGCCGGTGCTGCGCTGCCGGGGCGGCGCCGAGCTGGCGGTACGGATCTTCGCCCCGCTGGGCTGGACCGTGACTGCCACCCCGATCCCGCTCGACGAGACGTACCCGGAGTGGGGCGAGAGCCGCTACGTCGACCTGACGCTGACCGGCACGTTGCGGCTCGCGGACGCCCTCAACCACCTGTACGTGCTGCTGCCGGTGCTCGACGACGCCAAGCACTACTGGGTGGCGCCGGACGAGGTGGACAAGTTGCTGCGCGCGGGCGCCGGCTGGCTGGCCGGGCACCCCGAGCGGGGCCTGATCACGCGCCGCTACCTGGCGCACCGCCGGGCGCTCGCGGGCGAGGCGATGGCCCGGCTGACCGAGCTACGGCTGGCTGACGAGCCGCCCGCCGACGACAGCATCGAGCCGCCGACCGGAGAGCCGGCCGAGTCGTCGGGCGGCGGGGCCGGGACGGCGGAGGACGTCCGCCGCGCCTCCCTGGCGGTACGGCGTCGGGAGGCGGTGCTCGCCGCGCTGCGGGGCAGCGGCGCGAGCCGGGTGCTGGACCTGGGCTGCGGTGGCGGCGCGCTGCTCACCGCGCTCGTCGCCGACCGGCGGTTCACCGAGGTGGTGGGCGTCGACGTGTCGGACCGGTCGCTCGGCATGGCGGCCCGGCGGCTGCGTCTGGATCGTCTTCCGGAGCGGCAGCGGGACCGGATCCGGCTGTGGCAGTCCGCGCTGACCTACCGGGACGACCGGCTCCGGGGGTACGACGCGGCGGTGCTGATGGAGGTGGTCGAGCACCTCGACCCGCCGCGCCTGCCGGCGCTGGAGGACGCGGTGTTCGGTCACGCGCGGCCGGGCACGGTGGTGGTGACCACTCCGAACGTCGAGTACAACGTGCGCTACGAGGGGCTCGCGCCGGGCCGGTTCCGGCACACGGACCACCGGTTCGAGTGGACCCGGGCCGAGTTCGCCGCCTGGGTGGACCGGGTGGCGGCGGCGCACGGCTACACGGCGGTGCTCGGGGGCGTCGGCGACGACGACCCGGAGGTGGGCACGCCGACCCAGATGGCGGTGCTCACCCGCGCCGACCGCGATGAGAACACCAGCACCGACCGGAAGGAGGCGACGAACCGATGACCGTCCTGGACATCCCCGAGCTGGCACTGGTGGCGCTCGTCGGCGTCTCCGGCTCCGGCAAGTCCACGTTCGCCCGGCGGCACTTCGCGCCCAGCCAGGTGCTCTCCTCGGACACGTTCCGCGGCCTGGTGGCCGACGACGAGAACGACCAGTCCGCATCCGCCGACGCGTTCGACGCGCTGCACCACGTCGCCGCCATCCGGCTGCGCCGAGGGCTGCTCACTGTGGTCGACGCGACCAACCTCCAGCCGCACGCCCGCGCCGGGCTGATCCGGGTGGCCCGGGAGCACGACGTGCTGCCGGTGGCGATCGTGCTGGACGTACCGGAGGCGGTGGCCTGGGAGCGTACGGAGGCGCGCGCCGACCGCACGCACGGCCGGCAGGTACTCAACCGGATGCGGCGCGACCTGCGGCAGTCGTACGGCCGGCTGGCCCGCGAAGGCTTCCGCAAGGTGCACGTGCTGCGCGGCGTGGACGAGATCGACGCCGCGGAGATCCGCTACGAGAAGCTGTTCAACGACCGGCGCGACCTGACCGGTCCGTTCGACGTGATCGGGGACGTGCACGGCTGCCGTACCGAGCTGGAGGCGCTGCTGTCCCGGCTCGGTTACGTACTGCGGCACGACGACGCGGGCCGCCCGGTGGACGCGGCGCACCCGTCGGGGCGTACCGCGGTGTTCGTCGGTGACCTGGTGGACCGCGGCCCGGACTCGCCCGGCGTGCTCCGCCTGGTGATGGGCATGGTGGCGGCCGGCCACGCGATCTGCGTGCCGGGCAACCACGAGCAGAAGCTGCTGCGCAAGCTGCGCGGCCGGGACGTCCGGCTCACCCACGGCCTGGCCGAGACGATGGAGCAGCTCGCGGCCGAGCCGCCGGAGTTCGTCGCCGGGGTGGAGACGTTCATCGACGGCCTGGTCAGCCACTACGTGCTCGACGGCGGCCGGCTCGTGGTGGCGCACGCCGGGCTGAAGGAGGCGTACCACGGGCGGGCGTCCGGCCGGGTGCGGTCGTTCGCGCTCTACGGCGAGACCACAGGCGAGACCGACGAGTACGGCCTGCCGGTGCGCTACCCGTGGGCGCGGGACTACCGGGGTTCGGCGATGGTCGTGTACGGGCACACGCCGACGCCGGAGCCGGAGTGGGTGAACAACACCATCTGCCTGGACACCGGTTGCGTGTTCGGCGGGCAGCTCACCGCGCTGCGCTACCCGGAGAAGGAGCTGGTGGCCGTCCCGGCGGTGAAGGAGTGGTACGCCCCGGCCCGCCCGCTGGTCCCGGTCACGCCGTCGCGGCCGGACACCGTACTGGACCTGGCCGACGTGACCGGACGGCGGCACCTCACCCACGCGTACGGGTCGCTGACCGTGCCGGCCGAGAACGCCGCCGCCGCACTGGAGGTGATGAGCCGGTTCGCGGTCGACCCGGGCCGGCTGGTGTGGCTGCCGCCGACCATGGCGCCCTGCTCCACGTCGGCGGTGGACGGGTTCCTGGAGCACCCGGCCGAGGCGTTCGCCGACTACCGCGCGGCGGGCGTCGACCGGGTGGTCTGCGAGGAGAAGCACATGGGCTCGCGAGCGGTGGTGCTCGTGGAGCGGGAGCCGGGCCGGTTCGGCGGCGGCGTGGTGCACACCCGTACCGGCAGGCCGTTCTTCGACCCGCCGCTCGACGGCGAGTTGCTGGCCCGGGTGCGCGCCGCGGTCACCGCCGCCGGCCTCTGGGCCGAGCTGGGCACCGACTGGCTGCTGCTCGACGCCGAGCTGCTGCCCTGGTCGGCGAAGGCGAGCGGGCTGATCCGCGAGCAGTACGCCGGCGTCGGCGCGGCCGGGCGGGCCGCGCTGCCCGCGGTGCTCGCCGCGCTGGACACCGCCGCCGGGCGCGGGATGCCGGTGGCCGGGCTGCGCGACCGGATGGCCGGGCGGGCCGCCGAGATCACCGCCTACTCGGCTGCCTACCGGGCGTACGTCCGGCCGACGGACGGTCTGCGCGGGGTGACGCTGGCACCGTTCGCGGTGCTGGCCGGGGCCGGGGTGAGCTACGCCGACCGCGACCACGGCTGGCACCTGGCGCTGGCCGACCGGCTCTGCGCCGCCGACCCGGAGTTCTTCACCCCGACCCGGCGCCGGGTGGTGGACCTGGCCGACGAGTCGGCGGTGGCCGACGCCACCGAGTGGTGGCTGGCGCTCACCGCGGCCGGCGGCGAGGGCATGGTGGTCAAGCCGTACGCGGGCCTGGCCGCCCGCTCGCCGAAGGGCTCGCTGCTCCAGCCGGGGATCAAGTGCCGCGGGCGGGAGTACCTGCGGATCATCTACGGTCCCGGGTACACCGAGGCGGCGCAGCTCGCCGCGTTGCGCCGCCGGTCGCTGGGGCGCAAGCGCGGGCTCGCCCTGCGGGAACACGGTCTCGGCCTGGCCGCCCTGGACGCGCTGGCCGAGGACGCCCCGCTCTGGCGCCGCCACGAGCTGGTGTTCGCGATCCTCGCCTGCGAGTCCGAGCCGGTGGACCCCCGCCTCTGACGAGGACGCCCGGTCCGGCCGAAATGCCGGACCGGGCCGGGGTACCCTGTGTGGCCGTGGACACAGCAGAGAAGACCCGGATGTTCTCCGAGAGCGTGGCATTGAACCCGCTCGACCCGAAGGACCTCATCCACACCTTCGGCATGATCGGCGTCTGGGTGATCCTCTTCGCCGAGACGGGGCTGCTGGTCGGCTTCTTCTTCCCCGGTGACTCGCTGCTGTTCCTGGCCGGGGTGGCCGCCTCGCCGGTGGCCGACGCCATCTTCGGCGACGGCACCCGCCTGTCCCTGGCCGGCCTGATGATCGGCGGTCCGATCTGCGCCATCGTCGGCGCCCAGCTCGGGCACTGGCTCGGCGCCCGGTACGGCCGCCGCATGTTCGAGAAGCCCAACTCCCGGCTGTTCAAGCGGGAGTACGTGGAGAAGGCGGAGTACTACTTCCAGAAGTTCGGCCCGGCGAAGGCCGTGGTGCTGGCCCGGTTCATCCCGATCGTGCGGACGTTCCTCAACCCGGTGGCCGGGGTGCTCGGCATGCCCGCCCGCCAGTTCTTCGTGTGGAACGTGGTGGGCGCGGTCCTCTGGGTGGACGGCATCCTGCTGGTCGGCTACCTGCTGGCCCGGCAGATCTACGACGCCATCGGCGACAAGATCGACAGGTACATCCTGCCGGTGGTCGCGCTGATCATCGTGATCTCGGTGCTGCCGATCTTCTTCGAGTTCCTCCGCGACCGGCGGGCACGCAAGCGCGGCGAGGCGGTCGCGGTCATCACCGCGGCGACGGTGGCCGGCACTGTGGAGGCGGCCCGGGAGGGTATCGAGGAGCACCGCCCCGGGCACGGTGACGGGCACGGCGGTCAGCACCACCGCTGAGCACGTCGTACGGACGCCGAAGGCCGGCCCTCGGACGAGGACCGGCCTTCGACATCACTGCTCCAGCCGGGTCACACGGACGACGACAGCAGTCACCGTGCGCTGATGGCGCCACCCCTCGCACGCCACCGGTAACCCGGTCGGGACGACCCTCGGTCGGGCCGGCCCGGAGGTTTCAGCGAGCCTTCTTCGTGGCCCGCTTCCGCGGCGGGGTGAGCAGATCCGCGATCGTGGCGATCGCGGACGGCACCAGCCGGTAGTACGCCCAGACCCCGCGCTTCTCCCGCTCCAGCAAGCCGGCCTCGGTGAGGATTCGCAGGTGGTGGCTGACCGTCGGCTGCGAGAGGCCGAGCGGCGCGGTGAGGTCACACACGCACGCCTCCCCCTCGGGAGCCGACTGGATCAGGCTGAGCAGCCGCAGCCGGGCGGGGTCAGCGAGGGCCTTGAGGACCCCCGCAAGCCGCTCGGCGTCGGCGCGTTCGATCGGCTCGCCGGCAAGCGGCGAGATCTGAGGCATGGTCATTTCAGCCAACGCAGTTCCCACGTATTCCATCCTTCCACCAGCAGCATCGATCCGCCTGCATATCAGCAGATCCGAATCGGCAAACTTTTACGCCACAAGGCCGAGGTCAGCCAACGTATAGGCCGCCCGATAGGGCAATCCGGCGGCTCGCACCGCGTCGCCGGCACCTCGATCAACAATAACCGCCACACCCACCACCTCGGCCCCTGCCTCACGCAATGCCTCGACGGCCGTCAACACACTTCCACCGGTGGTGGAGGTGTCCTCGACCGCGAGCACCCGTCGCCCGGAGACGTCCGGTCCCTCGATCCGGCGCTGGAGACCGTGGGCCTTGCCCTCCTTGCGGACGACGAAGGCGTCGACCGCGCGGCCGGTGCCCGCCGAGGCGTGCAGCATGGCGGCGGCCACCGGATCGGCACCCAGGGTCAGGCCGCCGACCGCGTCGTACGCCCAGTCGGCGGTGAGGTCACGCATGACCCGACCGATCAACGGGGCCGCCTCGTGATGGAGCGTGACGCGGCGCAGGTCCACGTACCAGTCCGCCTCGCGGCCCGACGAGAGCACCACCCGGCCGTGCACCACAGCAAGGTCAGTGATGAATTTGCGCAGGTCGTCGTGGTCGCCCATGGCCCCAGAGCGTACTTCGCAAGTCTGAGCGCCGTGTTTCGGGTCCGCCCTGGTCAACCCTGCGGGCGACCGACGGGTGGCGATGAGCGGCTACGCTGTGCGACCGTCCATCCCGGCCGGCCACCGAACCGGCTCGGGTGCGTACCTCCGCCGGTCAGCCGCGCTGACGACCGACCGCCCCCCGGGTGTCCCGCCGGAAGCCGCGCAGCAGCCGCTTCGGCGCGTGCCGCAGCCCGGCCACCGCCACCTTGTACTTCCAGTCCGGAACACTCACGAACTTACCTTTATGCAGGTCACGGAGCCCTTCGGCGACCACATCGTCGGCGCGCAGCCAGGCCCAGGCGGGCAGGCGCGACATGTCGATGCCCGCGCGTTCGTGATTTCCGGTTCGCGTGTAGCCGGGACAGAGCGCCATCACGCGCACACCCAGCGGCGCGACGGACTGGCCGATCGATTCACTGAAATTCGTCACCCACGCCTTGCTGGCCGAGTACGTGGATCCCGGCATGGGGACACCGAAGCCCGCAACGGAAGAGACATTAATCACTGCCCCGTGCCCTCGTTCGGTCATCGGACCCAGGGCGGCGTGGGTCAGACGCAGCACCGCGAGCACGTTGAGCCGCACCAGCCGCGCCTCGTCCGCCACCGACGACCGGACGAACGACGTGTTCAGACTGATGCCGGCGTTGTTGACGAGCAGCTCGATCGGCGTACCGGCGGTCAGCCGCTGTTCCGCAGCCGCGCAGCCGTCCTCGGTGGACAGATCGGCGGCGATCGTCTCCACGTCGCCGCCGTGCCGGCCGGTCAGCTCGGCCGCCAGCGCGTCCAGCCGGGCGGCGTCCCGGGCCACCAGGACGAGATCCCAGCCGTCCGCGGCCAGCCGGCGGGCGAACGCCTCGCCGATGCCGAGACTGGCGCCGGTGACCAGGGCACGGCGCCGGGAGGGGTCGGTGTCACCGGTCATCGGCGGTCCTCCGGAGGTGGCGGGAACCCACCCGGCGGGGGCGCGGGCGGGACGGACGGGGGCGGGTTCAGACCGGGCGGCGGTCCCCAGGGCGTCGGCCCGGGGGCGGCCGCGCCGGAGACGGTCGCGCCGTAGCCGGACAACCGCAGCGGCGCGGTACGGCGGCGCAGGAACGCGCCGGACGGCGGCAGCGTGAGCAGCACGGCGACCACCAGGTAGCCGAGGATCTGCGCCACCGACAGCGTCGCGTTCACCGGGATCCACCAGGACGGATAAGCGTCGCCGACCAGTCCCAGCAACTCGGCGGTGATCCGGTCGTCCGCGCCGAGCCGCAGCGGGGCGGCGCGCTGGCCGACCAGCACCGCCAGTCCGCAGCAACCGCAGAGCAGGCCGGTCCCGGCGACCACCCAGGTCGCCGTGCGGGCCCCCGAACGTCCGGCGAGCAGGCCGAGCGCGAGCCCGGCGAGCAGCAGCCCGGCGAGCACGCCGAGCACGGCGGCCAGCACTGTGGAGCCGCGCAGCAGGCCGGCCACCTGGTCGATGTCGCCGCCGCTCGCGCCGGTCCGCTCCGCCGCCGCGTCCCGGAACCGGTCCACCGTGCCGCCGCCGACGGCCAGGTTGACCACCGCGTACGCCACGGCACCGACCGCCATCGCCAGCAGCAGCGCCGCCGCGGCGACGACAGTGCCCGGCCGGCGGGGTGCGGCCCGTTCGGGGTACGACACGACTGATCCCTCCGGTAGGCGTCGGCTTGCAACCTACTCGGAGGGATCGTCGGCGTCGCTGCAATCCGGACGTCAACTTCCGGATGGCGGCTCCGGATCGCGGCGCTCACCCGGCTGACCGCCCGGCGCGGACGGCGGCTGACCACCGGCGGACGGCGGCTGACCACCGGGTGCCGGCGGGTACGACGGGTACGCCGGGTCTCCCGACTGGCCCGGTTGCGACGGGTACGCCGGGTAGGCGCCACCGGGCACCGGCGGCTCCCAGCCGGCCTTGGGCTTGCGGAAGAACTCGTTCGCCTGCGGCAGCGCCAGCAGAATCAGCGCGGCCAGCAGGGCGAGCAGCGCGACCAGACCCAGCAGCAGGTTGACCGGGGTGTACCAGGACGGCAGCGCGTCCTCCAGCCGGCGCTGGATCTCCTCGGAGCTGGGCACGTCGCCGGTGGTGTTGCCGCCGCCCGTCATGCCACCGCCGAGACCGGTCAGCAACCCGCCGCCGGTGCAGCAGAACAGGATGCCGCCCAGTACCCAGGTGGTGATCCGGGAGCCGTTCTTGCCCCGGTTGTTCAACAGCGCGAGGACGACGAGGCCGGCCGCGATCACCAGCGACAGGATCGCCGTGATGATGCTGAACGCGTACGCGATGTCGGCGGCCGACTCGGCCGAGGTACCCGCGTAGGCGTCGGTGAGAACATCGCGGATCTTGCCGACGACGGCCAGCGCCACGATCAGGTTCAGCACCTGGATCGCGGCGACGAGGATGAGCAGCCAACTGGAGAGCGTCACCACGCCGGGGCGCGTGCGGGGCGGGGTGCCCGAAGCATCGACCATGATTCTCCCTTCCTGGATCAGATGCCCACCGTAGCGATCTTCGACCAGCTCAGCACGCCGGAACCGCTCACCTCTCGGCGGCGCGCCGCAACCGGCGGTGCTCGGCGGTGACCACACCGAGCAGCGCGAGATCGAGAGCGACGGCGGAGACGGCACCGAACTGGTTCACCGTGAAGTTGAAGACCTGCCCGAACAGCAGGTCGACGAGCAGCGCCAGCTTGAACAGACGGAACGCCTCGGCCCGGTTGCGGCGCAGCAGCCAGGCGGCCCACAGGCCGAGCACGGCGGTGACGAGCGCGGTGGCGCTGACGCCGAGCACCGCGCCCCACTCCCGTTCCTGGTCCAGCTTCCCGGTCACGCCGTCGAGGAACACGGCCACCACCGTGAGGACCGGCTCCACCACCAGGTAGACCACCACCGGCCAGACCAGCCAGCGGCGGCCGGCCGCCCAGACGGCGAGGCGCCGGGCCCGGTCCGCCGCCCGCTGCCAGAGCGGCACCGGCGGTGGTTCCCGGCGGGGCACCGCGTCCAGGAGGTGCGCCACCGCCGTCTCGGTGGCCGGTCCGGTGCCCTGCACGAGCCGCAGCACGGCGATCCGGCGGCGGTCGGTCAGTCCGCCCGGCAGGCCGCTGAGCACCATGTCCAGCGCGTTCGCGGTGCGCTCGGCGGGGGTCAGCCGGGACCGGCCGGTGCGCCCGCGTACCGCCTGGGTGAGCAGGACCAGCAGCGCGAACGCGACGTAGATGATGGCGGCGGCGGGAGCGTAGAAGTAGTCGGTGCCGGTGGTGACGAACTTGCCCACCTCGTCGATGAACAGTCCGAACCCGATGCCGCCGATCACCGCCCCGCCGCTGCGGGCGCCGCCACCGAGGAAGACGAGCGGGATGCCCAGGCCGACGGCGAGCAGCAGGCCGCCCCAGAGCACGTGCGCGATGTGCAGCCCGCCGCCGCCGAGCTGTGGATAGTCGGTGGCCTTCAGGTACGCCCGCACGGCCAGCACGGTGACCACGCCGGAGAGCACGAACGCCTGGAGGGAGGAGGCCGCCTCGACCGCCCGGGTCGGCAGCCGGCGGACCAGCCAGCCGAACCCCGGTCGGTGTCGCGCCGACGATTCGGGTGGCATGTCCCGAAACCTAGTAGCCGCGCCACTCCTCGCGGGCGTAGTCCAGCACCCTCGGGCGCAACAGCGTGGAGGCCGGTACGTCGATCCGGGCCCGGTCGGCGGGGAACGTGCCGGCGGCGGCCAGCACCGCCGGGGTGAGGAAACGCAGCGGCGGCGGATCGTCCGGCAGCGCCAGTTCGGGCGCGACGTCACCCGGCGCGGCGAGCACGAACCCCCAGTCGCCGAAGCTCGGGACGTCGACGTGGTACGGCACGGTGGCGAAGCCCGCCTCGCGGATCGACCGCTCGATCGACCAGTACGACCGGGGCGCGAAGTAGGGCGACCCGGACTGCACGACGAGCCGCCCGCCGGGGGCCAGCACCGGCCGGATCAGCGTGTAGAACTCGATCGTGTAGAGCTTCGCGGTGGCCGTCTCGTCCGGGTCGGGCAGGTCGGCGATCACCACGTCGAAGCGGTCCGTGGCGGTACGCAGCCACGCGAACGCGTCCAGGTTGAGCACCCGTACCCGGGGGTCGGTGAGCGACTCCCGGTTCAGCACGCGCAGCTGCGGCTCGCGGCGGGCCAGCTCGACCACTGCCGGGTCGAGGTCGACGAGCGTCACCGAGCGCACGTCCGGGTACTTGAGGAGCTCCCGCGCGGCCAGCCCGTCCCCGGCGCCGAGCACCAGCACGTCGCCGTGCGCCCCGCGCATCGCCGGGTGCACGAGCGCCTCGTGGTAGCGATACTCGTCGATCGAGCTGAACTGGAGGTCGCCGTTGAGGAACAGCCGCAGGTCGGTGTCGGAGTGGCCGGGCTCGCGCACCGAACGGGTCAGCACGATCTCCTGGTAGCGGCTGCGCTCGGCGTGCACGACCGGATCGCGGTAGAGCTGCTGACGCGCGGTCACCTCGAAGTCGTGGGCGGTCACCCACGCGTACCCGAGGAGCAGGCCGACCACGACGGTGGCCGCGCCCAGCGCGGCCCGCGCCCGGCGGCCGAGTTCGGCGCGGAACACGGTGAAGACGAGCACCACACCGGCGACCGCGTTCACCGCGCCCACCACGAGCGCGCCCTTGAGCTGGCCGAAGACCGGGATCAGCAGGAACGGGAATGCCAGCCCGCCGAGCAGCGCGCCCACGTAGTCGGCGGCGAACAGGTCGGCCACCGCGCTGCCCGCGGACTGCTCCCGGATGCGTTGCAGCATCACCATCAGCAGCGGGATCTCCGCGCCGATCAGCAGGCCGAGCACGAACGCGGTGCCGACGAGCGCCGGGCCGTACAGGTCGAGCCAGGCGAACGCGGCGTAGAGGCCGAGCACCGACAGGCCGCCGAGCAGCGCCAGCGTCAGCTCGATCACCGCGAACGAGACCACCGCCCGGGACTGCAACGGCTTCGCCACCAGCGCGCCGACACCCATCGCGAACACCATCACGCCGAGCACGATCGACGCCTGGCCGACCGTGTCGCCGATCAGGTAGCTGCCGAGCGCGACCAGCGCCAGCTCGTACACCAGGCCGCAGGCCGCGCACACGAAGACCGCGAGCAGGACCGCCGAGCGGGCCAGGCGCCACCGCGGCCGTGCGGCCACGTCGGCGGTCACCGTCTGCTCCGGGTACGTCCGGCGGCTCCCGCCCCGGGGCGCTGCGCGGGCACCCGTACCCGGTGGTTGCGACGCTGGCGCACGCCCACGGCGAGGAACAGCGCGGCGAGCAGGAACAGGCCGACCGAGCTGAGGACGTAGATCCAGCGGTCCCGCCAGAAGTCGTTTCCGGCGTCCGGCAGCGGCGCTGCGGCCGTCGACGGCGCGGCGGTGGGCGTCGCGGCCGGCTCGGCGAGCCCGCGCTCGGCGGCGAGCAGCGGCAGGATCGTGGCGGCCCGGGTGACGGCCCAGCCCGGGTCGTCGACGAACGCGTCCTCGTCCAGCCCGAAGCGGCCCAGCCGGGTCTCGATCGCGGCGAGGTCGGCGAACTCGATGTCGTCCGAGCCCTTGATCCGGATCGTGGCGGAGTCCTCCGACTCGCTGCTGGACGAGGTGTACCTGACGTTCGCGGAGACCGCGATCCAGCGCGCGCAGCCGGGAGCGTCGACGACTGTGGTGCCGTCGCCGAGGTTGGAGCCGACGCTCACCTCGTCGTACACGTCGAGCAGTTCCCAGCCGTAGCAGATGCCCTGGCTGTCGGCGGCGGCCCGGAGGATCGGCACGGTGCCGGAGCGCTCGTCGGCGGCCGGCGCGGGGACGGAGGTGTCCGAGTCGCCGCTGAACGCGCCGATGGCGCAGACGACTACCACGACCCCCACGACCACGGACCAGATCACCGTCTGGGTGCGCTTGTCCTTCCCCGCCGAATGCTGTGCGGGCTTTCCGCTCATCAGATGATCGCGGCCGCGATGATCGCACCGGTGGCGAGGTGCACGGTGGCGGAGACCCACACCGCCGGGTGCGGCTCCGGATCCACGAGCAGCTCACCGAGCTTGCCCGGGGTGGCCACGTCGAGCAGCACGAACGCCGCCGCCATGATCACCAGACCGAGGATGCCGTACGCGGCGGCGCCGACCAGCCCCAGCGTGAAGTCGTCGTCGCTCGCGACGATCGCGGCGACCACGATCGTGCCCACACCGAGCAGGTTCGACGAGAGCAGCAGCGCCGCGTTGCGGTTGCGCTCGGTCCAGATCAGCTCGTGGAGCTTGCCGGGGGTGGCCAGGTCGACCAGGACGTAGCCGATCGCCATCAGGACGACGCCGACCGCGCCGTAGGCGAGGGTGACCAGCAGGTCGGTGACGAGATGCTGCACAGGAGACTCCAGGTTGAGGGGGTCGGAGGGGCTACTTGCCGGAACCGGGGCCGCCGCCCCGGACCGTGCTGCCTCGGCCCCAGCCCCAGCTGTTGCCGACGACGCTGTGGTACCGGGGGTAGGCGGTGGTCATCCGCTCCAGCAGGATCACCGAGCCGACGGCGAGCGGGAGGATCACCACCGAGTCGTCGTCGTAGCGCAGGTAGACGCCGCTGCCGTCGACGTACTGGTCGGCCGGCTTCCAGGCGTCGGTGATCTGCTTGGACACGTCGCTCGGCGCCTTGTTCGAGGTGTACGCGATCGCGTTCGAGCCGATGTCCCGCCCGGTGGCTCGGGAGAAGTTGTCCTCCACGTAGCCGCGGGGCGAGAAGTTGCCGTAGAAGATCGTGAAGGCGGCGATGAGCGCGCCGATGACGGCGACCGCCACGCCCACCACGAACCACCGTCGGTACGTCACAGCTCCTCCACCACCGTCTCGGTCAGGACCAGCTCATTCGTCTGCGGGTAGGCGTGCCAGGTGCGCCAGGCGAGCGCGCCGTCCGGCGGGCCGGGCCGCACGGAGAGCGCGGTGACCGCGTCCTCGTCGCCGGGGAAGACGCCGATCAGCGCGTACGGGTCCTCGGCCAGCTCGGCGCGCAGCGCCGCGACCCGGGTGCGCAGGCCGTCGCCCTCCGGCCGGAGCACGGTGGCGAGGAACCGGTAGCCGGCCGTCTCGTCGTGCAGCGTGCCCGGAAGGTGCGGCGGGCGGCCGGGCAGGCAGGCGACCGTCTCGGTGAGCGTGCCGAGCATCACCTGGTGGGAGGCGCCGAGCAGGCGCAGCCGCAGCCGGGGCAGGCCGGGCAGGTCGATGTCGCGTACGGCGAGCGCCGGCAGCTCCGGGCCGCCCAGGGCCAGGCTCAGATCGGCGGCGCTGGTGTCGACGTACGGCGCGTCCAGACAGACGAGCACGTCAGCGCACCGTCTCCGGGCCGCCCTGCGGGTAGATCATCACCTCAGCGCGACGCAACTCCTCGCCGAGGTTGACCTCCCAGCCGGCCTCCCCGTACGCCTCGAACGACAGCCGTGCGCCGCCGGGCGCCTGGTAGTCGTGGTAGCGCATGGTGCCGTGCGGGTCGAGGCCGGTGCCCTCGGTCGCGGTGTAGCGGGCCTGGCCCGACTCGTCCCAGTTGTAGCGGCGGCCGGCCATCTCCAGCGTCGGGGCGCCGGGCGTCACGGTGGCCCCCGGCTCGCTGGTCCAGAGCACCATCTCCAGGTCCGGGTCGGACTCGACGGACAGCCAGCGCTTCACCCCGCCCGCGTCGTCGAGCAGGTGCTCCGCCCAGCTCCAGCCGCCCTCGACCAGGTGCACCGAGCCGCGCACGGTGTACGGCACCGAGCGGATCTCGACGATGTCACCGGGCTTGAGGGCGCGCGGGTCGCCACGCAGCGCGTCGGCGTCCCGGTCCCGGAACGGGTCACCCGGCGCCGCCTTCGTCTTCGGGCCGGACGCCGACCGGGACTTCCGTACCGCGATCACGGCGATCACCACACCGGCCACCCCGACGAGGCACCCCAGCGTGGTCACCACGTACGCCAACGAACCGTTCACTACCGCCTCCCCCAACGCGCTCGGCGGGAACGGTAACAACCGCACGCACGCCTTCTGAAGTCCTGTTCGCTGAGTGTGCGCTCAGCTACCTTCGGCACCGGCGAGCCGGTCGGCGGCGTATTCGCCCAGCGTGGCGCGGCCCATGAGGCAGCCGGAGAACGTGGTGAACTCGCCGTCGTCGCCGCGCAGCCGCGCCCAGGCGTCCCGCCCGGCGGCCGGGTCGACCGTTTCCAGCAGTGTCGCCGCGTAGGCCCGCCCGGCCGGGGAGCCCTTGCGGAGCAACCTGTCGACCCGCTTGCGGGCCGCCTCCGGGTGCTCCCGCAGCCCCTGCTCCAGCGTCCGGTACGCCTCGGTCGCGGGCAGGATCTGCCCCGCCAGTCCCACCCCGCCGAAGGCGAGGGTGTCCGCGTCGTCGAGTTCCCGCGCCGCCGCGTCCAGTTCCCGTTCCCAGCTCCCGCTCATGCCCCACTATGTGCCCACCCCACCACCCCCTCCAACCACAAGGAAGGGCCCCCTATTAACGCCTCCGGTAGAGGAAGGGCCCCTTGTTAACACCCACGGCACGCAGCACCCACGGCACGCCTGCCGGCGCGGCCGGGAACGGCGAAGGCCCGGCCGGGACGGCCGGGCCTTCGCGGGGTGGTACGGGTCAGGCGGCGGTGACCGCCAGGGACTCCTTGGAGTCGGACAGGTCGACGCGGACCGTGTCGCCGTCGCGGATCTCACCGGCCAGCAGCGCCTTGGCGAGCTGGTCGCCGATCGCCGACTGCACCAGCCGGCGCAGCGGGCGGGCGCCGTAGATCGGGTCGTACCCGTGCTCGGCCAGCCACGTGCGGGCCGCGTCGGTGATCTCCAGGCCCAGCCGGCGGTCCGCAAGACGGGTTCGCATCCGGTCGAGCTGGATGTCCACGATCGACCGCAGGTCCTCGCCCTGGAGCGCGGCGAACACCACGATGTCGTCGAGCCGATTGAGGAACTCCGGCTTGAAGTGCGACCGGACCACCGCGAGCACACCCTCCCGGCGCTCGTTCTCGGTGAGCGTCAGGTCGCTGATCACCGACGAGCCCAGGTTCGAGGTGAGGATCAGGATCGCGTTGCGGAAGTCCACGGTACGGCCCTGACCGTCGGTGAGCCGGCCGTCGTCGAGCACCTGGAGCAGCACGTCGAAGACGTCGGGGTGGGCCTTCTCCACCTCGTCCAGCAAAATCACCGAGTACGGCCGGCGGCGTACCGCCTCGGTGAGCTGGCCGCCCTCCTCGTAGCCGACGTACCCGGGCGGGGCACCGACCAGGCGGGCCACCGAGTGCTTCTCGCCGTACTCGCTCATGTCGATGCGGACCATGGCCCGCTCGTCGTCGAAGAGGAACTCGGCGAGCGCCTTTGCCAGCTCGGTCTTGCCGACACCGGTCGGGCCGAGGAACAGGAAGCTGCCGGTCGGGCGGTCCGGGTCGGCGACGCCGGCCCGGGCGCGGCGTACCGCGTCGGAGACAGCGCCCACCGCCTCGGCCTGGCCGACCACGCGGGCCCGCAGCGACTCCTCCATCCGCAGCAGCTTGGCGGTCTCGCCTTCGAGCAGCCGCCCGGCGGGGATGCCGGTCCAGGAGGCGACCACGGCGGCGATGTCGTCCGCGCCGACCTCCTCCTTGAGCATCGCGCCGTCGGCCTGGAGCCGGGCCAGTTCCTCCTCGGCCTGCTTCAGCTCGGTCCGCAGCGCGGGGATCCGGCCGTACCGCAGCTCGGCGGCGCGTTCCAGCTCGCCGTCGCGCTCGGCCCGCTCGGCCTCGCCGCCGAGGCGCTCCAGCTCCTCCTTGGCGGTGGAGAGCTTGGTGATGTGGCTCTTCTCGGTCTGCCAGCGCTCGGACAGCGCGGTGAGCTGCTCGCGCTTGTCGGCCAGCTCCTTGCGCAGCCGCTCCAGGCGCTCGGCGGACGCGGCGTCCGGCTCCTTCGCCAGCGCCATCTCCTCGATCTCCAGCCGGCGTACCGCCCGCTCGATCTCGTCCACCTCGACCGGGCGCGAGTCGATCTCCATGCGCAGCCGGGACGCGGACTCGTCGACCAGGTCGATCGCCTTGTCCGGCAGGAACCGGTCGGTGATGTACCGGTCGGAGAGCGCGGCGGCGGCGACCAGCGCGGCGTCGGTGATCCGTACGCCGTGGTGCACCTCGTAGCGCTCCTTGAGCCCACGCAGGATGCCGATGGTGTCCTCGATGGTCGGCTCGCCGACCAGCACCGGCTGGAAGCGGCGCTCCAGGGCCGGGTCCTTCTCGATGTGCTCGCGGTACTCGTCGAGCGTGGTCGCGCCGACCATCCGCAGCTCACCGCGCGCCAGCATCGGCTTGAGCATGTTGCCGGCGTCCATGGAGCCCTCGCCCTTGCCGGCGCCGACCACGGTGTGCAGTTCGTCGAGGAACGTGATGACCTGGCCGTCGGAGTTCTTGATCTCCTCCAGCACGGACTTCAGCCGCTCCTCGAACTGACCGCGGTACGACGCGCCGGCGACCATCGCGCCGAGGTCGAGCGAGACGAGCTTCTTGTCCCGCAGCGACTCCGGCACGTCGCCGGCCACGATGCGCTGGGCCAGGCCCTCCACGATCGCGGTCTTGCCGACGCCCGGCTCGCCGATCAGCACCGGGTTGTTCTTGGTACGCCGGGACAGCACCTGGATCACCCGGCGGATCTCCGAGTCCCGGCCGATCACCGGGTCGATCTTGCCGTCGCGGGCGCTGGCGGTGAGATCCACGCCGTACTTGGCGAGGGCCTGGTAGGTCTGCTCCGGGTCGGCGGTGGTGACCCGGCGGTCGCCGCCCCGGACGGTCGGGAACGCGGCGACCAGGTTCTCCTCGGTGGCGCCGGAGTTCTTCAGCGCGACCGAGACCGCGCCGCCGACCCGGGCCAGCCCGGCCAGCAGGTGCTCGGTGGAGGTGTACTCGTCGCCCAGCGGCCGCGCGATCTGCTCGGCGGCGCCGATGGCGTTGACGAACTCGCGGGCCAGGGTCGGCTCGGCGATGCTCGACCCGCGGGCGGCGGGCAGCGCGTCGACCGACCGCTGGGCGACGCGGCGCAGCTCGGCGGGGTCGGCCCCGACGGCGCGCAGCAGGCCCGCGGCGGTCGAGCCTTCGGTGTCCAGCAGTGACAGCAGCAGGTGCCAGGGCTCCACGGTGGCGTGACCGCGCTGGTTCGCCAGCGCGACGGCACCGGTGATGGCCTCGCGGCTCTTGGTGGTGAGACGTTCCGTGTTCATGGGCTCCCCCGGATCGGCGTGTCCACTGGACATGACACAACCAGAGTTGAGTCTATTCCGCTCAAGTCCACCCCTGTGACCTGAGTCACTGCCCGCTGCCGCGCGAGTAGATCTTGGTAGCAAACGGCCCCTCCAGGGGCCCTTTCGTACCAAGATCTCAGCGACGTGGAAGGCGCGCGAGGCAAGGAGTCTCGTGGTCGGCGCGCAGCACGCAACGCCGGCCGCCGTCCAGCTTGCGGTCGCAGAACACCCAGTGGCGTACGGCCTGGTCGTCCTCGGCCGAGACGGTGATCCCGCCCAGCTCCACCACCGCGAGGAACGCCAACGACCGCCCGGCGGTGCGACCGAGCATCTTCGCCCGGGCCAGGTCAGCCGCACGCACCGGCAGATGGATCACGTACCGCCCGGTCACGGCCGCCCGGCCAGGTCGCGCATCGACGGGGCCTGCCGGGACTGCCACTCACGCAACGCACCCTTGATCCGCGCCGTCTCGTCCCGGCTCCGGGCGACTTCGGCGTACGCGGCGGCGAGATCCCCGGCGACGCGATCGAGGAACGCGGCGACCTCGGCGGGGTCCAGCCCTCGACGGCACGTCGTGAAGCGGCGGCCCCGCACCTGCCAGGGCCGCAGCGGAAGGTACGACGCGGAGCGGTAGGCGCCGACCGGCGCGGAGTTGGGCGGGCCCGCCTTCCGCCGCTTCGGACGTATTCGCAGGAGATTGCGCACGACGCTGCCCCTTCTTCCAGGCCAAAGGAGACGGGTGAGGCGACACGACTGGCCGCGCACGACCAGTCGCGCCGACCACGGGTGCCAACCGGAGGGCCGGTTTGCCTACCAGGCGTTCTGCCGAAGGCATCCGCACGAGGAACATACAATGCAAAGCATTGCATGACAAGGAGTGAGCATGCTTAGCACGCGAAGTGTTGGCTGACCGGTCCGACTCGTGGGAAGATCTTGGGGCCTACCAGGAGTTGCCGCCATGCCCCGAGTTTCGGATCGTCAGAGAATCGCGCAGGACATCAGAGACAAGATCGCTTCGGGTGAGTACGGCCCTGGCGACAAACTCCCCTCCCTGCGTGAGCTGATCGCGCACTACCAGGTGTCCGCGGAGCCGGTCCGCTCGGCGCTGTTGATCCTTCAAGCCGAAGGTCTGGTCGAGGGGCATCAGGGCAAGGGCACCTATGTCACCGCTCGCGACGACGCCCCCTGATCCCGCACCACCGGGCGCCCGATCCACCCCGGACGCGGCAGGTGCGCGCCGGGAGTAGCCTCACCGGCGTGCGAGTACGTGTCGAACAGACCGCCCTGCCCGGGATCGGCGTACGTCATGATCTGATGACGGAGTCCGGCCGCCGGCTCGGCGTGGTCTCCCACCGCAATGGCCGTCGCGACCTGGTCCTCTACGACCCGGACGATCCCGACTCCTGCCAACACGACATACCCCTGACCGACGACGAGGCGGAGGCGCTCGCCGACATCCTCGGCGCGTCGCTGATGCTGGGTCAGCTCTCCGGTCTGCGCGAGCAGGCCGCCGGGCTGCTGACCGAGCAGATCGCCATGCCGGCGGGGTCGAAGTACGTCGGCAGGCGGCTCGCGGACACCAAGGCACGCACCCGGACCAGCGCGTCGATCGTGGCCGTGCTGCGTCAGGGCGCCGTGAACGTCTCGCCCGATCCCACCTTCCGGTTCGAAGCCGGCGATGTGGTCGTCGTGGTCGGTACCCGTCAGGGGCTCGACGGCGTGACCGCGATCCTCGCCGAGACCGATCCGGACGGCTGACGCGTATGCACGAAACCACAATCCTGCTCATCGAGGTCGGTGCGCTGCTGCTCCTGCTCGGCCTGCTCGGCCGGCTGAGCCGTCGCTTCGGCGTCTCGCCCATCCCGCTGTACCTGCTCGCCGGCCTGGCGTTCGGGCACGGTGGGCTGCTGCCGCTCAACGCCAGCGAGGAGTTCTTCGCGGTCGGCGCGGAGATCGGCGTGATCCTGCTGCTGGTCATGCTCGGCCTGGAGTACAGCGCCAACGAACTGGTGGGCAACCTCCGGTCCGCCGCGCCGGCCGGCGTGATCGACGCGGTGTTCAACGCGCTGCCCGGGTTCGCCTTCGCGCTCCTGCTCGGCTGGGGCTGGGTGGCGGCGGTGGTGCTCGCGGGCGTCACGTGGGTGTCGTCGTCCGGCGTGATCGCCAAGGTGCTCGGTGACCTGGGCCGGGTCGGTAACCGGGAGACGCCGGTGATCCTGTCCGTCCTGGTGATCGAGGACCTGGCGATGGCCCTCTATCTTCCGCTGGTCACCGCGCTGCTCGCCGGGGTCGGCCTGATGAAGGGCGGCATCGCGCTCGCCATCGCGGTGTTCACCGTCGTCGTGGTGCTGGCCGTGGCGATCCGGTACGGCCACCTGATCTCCGCCGCGCTCTCCGCCAAGGATCCGGAGGCGCTGCTGCTCGGGGTGCTCGGCCTGACCCTGCTGGTGGCGGGCGTCGCGGCCAAGCTCCAGGTGTCGGCGGCGGTCGGCGCGTTCCTGGTGGGCATCGCGTTGTCCGGGCCGGTGGCGCACCACGCCACCGAGCTGCTCTCCCCGCTGCGTGACCTGTTCGCCGCGGTCTTCTTCGTGTTCTTCGGGCTGGTCACCAACCCGCTGGACATGCCGCCGGTGCTGCTGCCCGCGCTGCTGCTCGCCGTGGTGACCATGGCGACGAAGGTGGCGACCGGCTACCTGGCCGCCCGCCGGGTCGGGATCGCCGAGCCCGGACGCTGGCGGGCCGGCCTGGCGCTGACCCCGCGCGGCGAGTTCTCCATCGTCATCGCCGGGCTGGCCGTCGCGGCCGTCTACCCGGTGGAGCCGAAGCTCGCCGCGCTCGCCACCGCGTACGTGTTGATCACGGTGGTGACCGGGCCGCTGCTGGCCCGGCTGCCCGACACCCGGTGGTTCAAGCAGTGGCTGCGCACCCGCGCCGCCGCCGCACGGCCGCCGGCGCCACTGCCCCTGGGCTCCGGCGACTGACCGGTGCCGGGCCGGATCAGCCGAGGGCAGATCCGGCCCGGCGTTGTCAAATTGATCCCGGGAAGGTCTACCCCTGCTCCGTCCGACCGCGTTAACGTTTCGGCCCAGCAGCCAGGGTCCGCGGGTGGCCTGCGCCCCCGCCAGCGCAAGCGGAAGGTCGGCCGGTGAGCGTGCAGGAAGAGACGTTCCGCGGCTTCGCCAACCCGGTCGATCCCTCGCCCGCCGAGCTTCGGTCGTGGGCGTATCAGCCGGATTCGGTGCCGCTGACCTCGATGCCGCCGGACTGGGATCTGCTGGTCGCCGGTGACCACCTGGTGCAGACGCTGTTCGATCTGGCGATGGACCAGGGCTGCCCGGCGCGGCGGTTCGCGCTGCACTGCCTCTACATCTACGCCGCCGACGGCATCCGGACGAACTTCCGCGCCCACCCCAAGCGCCGGTTCCGCAAGCTGGTCGAGCAGGCCGAGAAGTCCGGCGACGACCTGATGCGCAACTGGGCGCACAACAGCCGGGTGCTGCTCGCCCGGCCGGACCTCTTCGTCTACCGGGACTGGTGCGAGGGCGGCCTGGTCCGCGAGAACCGCCGCCTCTGACGCCGGGATCAGGCGTAGCCCAGCCACCTCGACCGACCGTCCTGGTCGATCATGAACTTGGCGGTGTTTGGTGTCCGGTTTGTCGCCGCCAACTTCATGATCGACCGCGAGGGCGGGTGCGTGGTCCCGCTCGCCCCTCGGGACACGAACGGGCCGGGATCCCCCGTGGATCCCGGCCCGCACGTCGGCAGATCGTCTAGGTCGACCCGCCCTGCTTCTTGCGCCGCTCGTCGTCCCGCGCCCGGTCCACACCGTGGTCCGTCTGGTCGGCGAAGCGCCCTTCCTTGACCTTGTCGCTGAAGCGTCCCTCGGTGACCCGGTCGAACCGCTCGCGGACGTTCTCGGCCACCTTCTCCAGCCGTTCCTCCGCGCGCTCGGCCACCTTCTTCGCCGGTTCCGTCATGGCTCCCCCCGCCAGCCCGGAGTCCGCTATGAGGCTTTTTGCCCCTGCGGAAAGCCTAGTCGACCCCGCTCTGCCGTACCCCGGCTTTCCCCGACCCGGGCGGGCGAACCGCCCGGGGAACGACGAAGGCCGGCGCGGCCCCGGGGGAGCGGGGCGCGCCGGCCTTCCGGTACGAGGTCAGCGGTCGGGAGCGCGGCGCGGACGCCAGACGACGAGCGCGGTGGACGTGCGGTTGGTGGGCACCAGGTCACCGCGGGGGAAGCCGCCGAGTGACTCCAGCTCGGCGATCCGCCGGTACGCGGCGTCCAGTTCCGCCTCCAGCCGGGCCACCCGCTGCTGCGCCTCTTCGAGCAGCCGCTCCAACCCGATGATCCGCTTGACCCCGGCCAGGTTGATCCCGTCGTCCTGGCTGAGCCGCTGCACCTCGCGGAGCAGCACCACGTCCCGGACGCTGTACCGGCGACCGCCGCCGGACGCCCGCCCGGCCTGCACCAGGCCCAGCCGGTCGTACTGGCGCAGCGTCTGGGGGTGCATCCCCGCCATCCGCGCGGCCACCGAGATCATCAAGACCTTGGCCTCGTAGGCCGGGTCACCCGAGCCGACGTACTCCTCCGACATGCCCGCTCACCTCCGGTGCCGCCGTCAACTGAATCGACGTACCCGCGCGTCGAGATGTTCCCGCGCGGCGGGCGGAGTCTGCGCCGCGAAGGTCTCCAGCGCCGCCCGCGCCTCGTCCGAGACCTTCGCCGGGACCACCACGTCGAGCGTGACCAGCAGGTCACCGGCGCGGCCGTCCTTGCGTACGACGCCCTTGCCGCGGGCACGCAGCACCCGCCCGCTGGGCGTACCCGGTGGCACCCGCAGGGTCACCGTCCCGTCCAGGGTCGGCACGCGCAGGTCCGTGCCGAGAACCGCCTCGGCGTACGTGATCGGGACGGTCAGGGTCAGGTCGTCCCCGGTGCGCCCGAACAGCTCGTCCGGGCGGACCTTCACCTGCACGAACAGGTCGCCCGCCGGACCGCCCCGCTCGCCGGGCTCACCCCGGCCGGCCAGGCGGATCCGCTGCCCGTCGGCCACCCCGGCGGGGAAGCGCACGTGGAGCGTGCGGGTCTTGGTGACACCGCCGGTGCCGTGGCACTCCGGGCACTTCTCCTCGACGACGGTGCCGACGCCCTGGCAGTTGCGGCACGGCTCGGAGAAGCTGAACGACCCCTGGTTGCGGGTCGTCACGCCGGCGCCGTGGCAGACCGGGCAGGCCACCGGCTGGGTGCCGGGCTTCGCGCCGTTGCCGTGGCAGGTGTCGCAGACGCCTGGTGCGCGCAGCGTCAGCGGCAGCGTGACGCCGCGTACCGCGTCGTCGAAGTCGAGCGCCACCTCGGTCTCGACGTCCCGGCCGCGGGCCGGGCCGCGCGGACGCGCCGGGCCACCGCCGCCCCCGCCACCGGAGAAGATCGAGCTGAACAGGTCGGTGAAGCCGCCGCCGCTGAACCGGTTGTCGCCACCCCCGGCGCCGCCGCCGAACAGGTCGGAGACGTCGAACGGCATGCCGCCCGGCTGGCCCGCGCCGCGGGCGCTGCGCCGGAAGGCGCCGGAGCCGAACAGCGAGCGCATCTCGTCGTACTCGCGGCGCTTCTTCTCGTCACCGAGCACCGCGTACGCCTCGGAGACGGTCTTGAACCGCTCCTCGGCACCGGTGTCGCCGGGGTTGTGGTCCGGGTGCGACTCCCGGGCCAACTTGCGGTACGCCTTCTTGATCTCGTCCGAGGAGGCGGACTTGTCCACGCCCAACGCGGCGTAGTAGTCCTTCTCGATCCAGTCCTTGGAACTCACCGGTCCACCCCCTTCCACGGGTCGAACCCCGGTCGCCCCGCCCGCCCGGTGCGGGCGGGCGGGACGTCACGGGTCGGCACTACTCCGGGTCCGCGACCGCGACCATGGCGGGCCGCAGCAGCCGCTCGCCCAGCTGGTAACCACGGCGCATGACCTGTACGCAGGTCGGCTCCGTCACGTCGGCGGAGGTCTGGTGCGCCACCGCCTCGTGCCGGGTCGGGTCGAACGGGTCGCCCTTCTCGCCGAACGCGGTCAGGCCGAACTTGGCCAGCGCGCCGGTGAGCTGCTCGGCCACACTGCCGAACGGGCCCACCAGGTCGCCGTGCTCGCGGGCCCGGTCCAGGTCGTCGAGGATCGGCAGCAGCGCGGTGAGCACCGCCCCGGTGGCCTGCTCCTGCACCAGGTTGCGGTCCCGGTCGACCCGCTTGCGGTAGTTGGCGTACTCCGCAGTCACCCGCTGGAGGTCGCGGGTGCGCTCCTCCAGGTCGGTGCGGAGCGACTCCAGCTCGGCGCCGAGCGGCGTGTCCGTGCCGGTCCCGCCGTTCGGCTCGGCGGGCGAGTCGACCACGGCCGGACCGCTGACCTCGGCCTCGCCGCCGATCTCGTCGACCACGACCTCGGCCTCCTCGACCAGCCCTTCGGCGGGCGCGTCGGCGGCCGCGTCGGCCGCCGAGGCGTCGTTCGCCGGCTGCTCGGTCACCTTGCCGAGCTTGCGCTTGTCGCGGATGACGACCCGGGGTTCGTCGCCGGTGTCCTTGCCGGCACCCGGCGCCGACCCGGTGGCACCCGGGTCGGCCGCTCGTGGCTTGTCCGTCATGCGGTTACCTCATCCCTCTGCCGTGCGAATCGTGTCCGGGACCGGATGTCACTTCTTGTCCTCGTCCACGATCTCCGCGTCGACCACGTCGTCGTCGCCACCGGCCTTCGGGCCACCGGCCGCACCGGCACCGGCGCCGGCACCCGACCCGGCCGCACCCGGTGCGGTCTGCTCGCCCTCCTGCTGCTGGGCGTAGAGCAGCGAGCCCGCCTGCTGGGAGACCTGCGCCAGCTTCTCGTGCGCGGACTTGATCTTCTCGATGTCCTGCCCGCCGAGGGCGCTGCGCAGCTCGCCGAGCGCCTCGTTGAGCTGGTCGCGGTTCTCGCCGGGCAGCTTGTCGCCACTCTCGGCGAGGAACTTCTCGGTCTGCCACTGGAGCGCCTCGGCCACGTTGCGGGTCTCGGCCTCCTCACGGCGGCGCTTGTCCTCGTCGGCGTGCTCCTCGGCGTCCCGGCGCATGCGCTCGATGTCGTCCTTCGGCAGCGAGGAGCCGCCGGTGATCGTCATCTTCTGCTCCTTGCCGGTGCCCAGATCCTTGGCGTGCACGTTCACGATGCCGTTGGCGTCGATGTCGAACGTGACCTCGATCTGCGGCACGCCGCGCGGGGCCGGCGGGAGACCGGTCAGCTCGAAGGTGCCGAGCTTCTTGTTGTAGGCGGCGATGTCCCGCTCGCCCTGGAACACCTGGATCAGCACCGACGGCTGGTTGTCGTCGGCCGTGGTGAAGACCTCGGAGCGCTTGGTCGGGATGGTGGTGTTGCGCTCGATGAGCTTGGTGAAGATGCCGCCCTTGGTCTCGATGCCCAGGCTCAGCGGAGTCACGTCGAGCAGCAGGACGTCCTTGACCTCGCCCTTGAGCACGCCGGCCTGGAGGGCGGCGCCGACGGCGACGACCTCGTCCGGGTTGACGCCCTTGTTCGGGTCGCGGCCGGTGAGCTGCTTGACCAGGTCGGTCACGGCCGGCATCCGGGTCGAGCCGCCGACCAGGATGACGTGGTCGACGTCGGAGATCTTGATGCCGGCGTCCTTGACGGCCTGCTCGAACGGGCCCTTGCAGCGGTCCAGCAGGTCCTGCGTCATGCGCTGGAACTCGGCGCGGCTGAGCGTCACGTCCAGGTGCAGCGGGCCGGCCGAACCGGCCGTGATGTACGGCAGGTTGATGTTGCTGGTGGTGGCGGCGGACAGCTCGATCTTGGCCTTCTCGGCGGCCTCCTTGAGCCGCTGCATGGCCATCTTGTCCTGCGAGAGGTCGATGCCGTGCTCGCCGCGGAACGTCTTCACCAGGTGGTCGATGATGCGCTGGTCCCAGTCGTCACCACCGAGCTGGTTGTCACCGCTGGTGGACTTGACCTCCACCACGCCCTCGGCCAGCTCCAGCAGCGACACGTCGAAGGTGCCGCCACCGAGGTCGAAGACCAGGACGGTCTGCTCCTTGGAGCCCTTGTCCAGGCCGTACGCCAGGGCCGCCGCGGTCGGCTCGTTCACGATCCGCAGCACGTTGAAGCCGGCGATCTCACCGGCCTCCTTGGTGGCCTGGCGCTGCCCGTCGTTGAAGTAGGCCGGGACGGTGATCACCGCGTCGGTGATCTGCTCGCCCAGGTACGCCTCGGCGTCCCGCTTGAGCTTCATCAGCGTGCGCGCCGAGATCTCCTGCGGGGTGTACTTCTTGCCGTCGATGTCGACGGTCCAGTTGGTGCCGATCTCACGCTTGACCGACCGGATGGTCCGGTCGGGGTTGGTCACCGCCTGGCGCTTGGCGACCTCACCGACGAGCACCTCGCCGTTGCGGGCGAACGCGACGATCGAGGGAGTCGTACGCGAGCCCTCGGCGTTGGCGATGACGGTGGGCTCACCGCCCTCGAGAACGCTGACGCAGGAGTTCGTCGTGCCGAGGTCGATGCCGACCGCACGTGCCATGTTCGCTTCCTCGCTTCGTAACGGGTGAGCAGGTCAGACGGCCTGCCCGGCGGGTCGCCGGTAAGCGACCGCACCATAAGTTGAGTGAACTTGACTCAATAGTGCCACGCGATCGCCAATCCGCAAGTCGGGGTTGAGCCGACCCGGCGCAACCCGACCGTTACTACTGTCCGGTTGTCTTACCTTGCGTCGGTCGGGCACGCTTTAGCGGTGACGACGCATGGCGATTCCGCCACCCGTGCCGGCGCGCCCGCCGTCGCAGCCCGCACCGGGCCCACCACGGGCGACGACCAGCCTGCTCACGCCGCCGACGGCCTGCCCGCCGCGCTCACCGGCCTGCGCGCGGCGATCGACGCGGCCCGCTTTCCGCTCACCCTTCCCTCGGCCGAGCCGGCCCGGCACGCCGCCACCAGCCTCACCGACCAGCTCGACGACTACCTGCTGCCCCGGCTCGCCCGGCTCGACGCCCCGCTCCTGGTGGTCGTCGGCGGCTCCACCGGCGCCGGCAAGTCGACACTCGTCAACAGCCTGGTCCAGGCTCGGGTCAGCGCGGCGGGCGTGCTCCGCCCCACCACCCGCTCCCCGGTGCTGGTGTGCAGCCCGACCGACGCGGCCTGGTTCCGGCAGGGCGAGCTGCTGCCCGGCCTGACCCGTACCACCGAGCCCAGCGAGCAGCCGGGCACCCTGCACCTGGTCACCGCGCCGGCGCTGCCGCCCGGCCTGGCCTTCCTCGACGCGCCCGACATCGACTCGGTGGTCGACGCCAACCGGGCGCTCGCCGGTCAACTGCTCGCCGCCGCCGACCTCTGGCTGTTCGTCACCACCGCCGCCCGGTACGCCGACGCCGTCCCCTGGGAACTGCTGCGCAGCGCCCGCGCCCGGGGCACCGCCGTGGCGATGGTCCTGGACCGGGTCCCCCCGGAGGCCGCCGACGAGGTCGCCGCCCACCTGTCCGAGATGCTCGCCGAGCAGGAACTGGGCGCCTCGCCGCTGTTCGTGCTGCCGGAGACCTGGGTGGACGGGCAGGGGCTGCTGCCGGACCGGATCACCGCGCCGCTGAGCGACTGGTTCGCCCGGCTCGCCGCCGACTCCGAGGCCCGCGCCGCGGTGGTCCGGCAGACGCTCGACGGCGCGCTGGCCGCGCTGCACCCGGTGGTGGAGGCGCTGGCCGAGGCCGCCGACGAGCAGGTGAGCGCCGCCGACGCGCTGGACGAGCGGGTCCAGGCCGCGTACCGGAGCGCGGAGCGCAGCGTCGACCAGGGGCTCAGGGACGGCCGGCTGCTGCGCGGCGAGGTGCTGGCGCGCTGGCAGGAGTTCATCGGCACCGGCGACTTCTTCCGCGGGCTGGAGGCCCGCATCGGGCGGCTGCGCGACCGGGTGGTCAAGGCGGTCACCGGGCGGCCCGCTCCGGCCGCGGAACTGCGTACCGCGATCGAGTCCCAGCTCGTCACGCTGCTGCGCGGGGTGGCCGCCGAGGCGGCGGAGAACGCGTACACCGGTTGGAAGGCGCACCCGGCGGGTGCGGCGCTGCTGGAGCCGGACCTGGCCCACCCCTCGGCGGACCTGCCGGAGCGGGCCGAGCAGTTGGTCCGCGACTGGCAGCGCGGCGTGCTGGAGCTGGTCCGGGTCGAGGGCGGCGACCGGCGGTTCGTGGCCCGGACGGCCGCGTACGCGGTGAACGCCACCGGCCTCGCCGTCATGATCGGCGTGTTCGCCTCCACCGCGTTCATCCCCACCGGCCTGGAGGTGGCTGCGGGCACCGGTACGGCGGTGGCCGGGCAGACGGTGCTTCAGGCGATCTTCGGCGACCAGGCGGTCCGCAACCTGGCCCGCAAGGCCCGCGTCGACCTGCTCGACCGGGTCGGCAAGCTGCTGGCCGAGGAGGCCGAGCGCTACCTGAGCCGCACCGAGGCCGAGCGTCCCGCCGCCAACGCCGGTGCGGCGCTGCGCTGGGCCGCCGTCGAGGTCGAGCGGGCCCGGCACCGCAGCGGCCTGTTCCCGAGCATCGAGCAGGACGGTCGCCCGTGAGCGCGAGGAGTGAGCCGATCTTGCGAGCCCCGCAGTCGCGAGCAGAGAGCGGCCCCGTGAGCGCGAGGAGTGAGCCGGGTCTGCGAGCCCCGCAGTCGCGAGCAAGGACGGAACCGTGAGCAACATCGTGGGACGGATGCGCGAGGCGATGCGGGGTGAGCAGCGGGTCGACCCGGACACCCTGATCGAACGGCTCACCGCGATCCAGCGGTTCCTCGGTGCGGTGGACGGCCACGTACCCGACGCCCAGCTCGTCGCCGCGCACACGGTGGTCGAGCGCGCCGGTGACCGGCTCGCGCTCTCCGGCCGCCACACCGTGGTCGCGCTCGCCGGCGCGACCGGCAGCGGCAAGTCGAGCCTGTTCAACTCGCTGGCCCGGCTGGACCTCTCGCCGGTGGGCGTACGCCGGCCCACGACGGGTGTCGCGCACGCCTGCGTGTGGGGTCCGCTCGACGGCGCGGTCCGCCTGCTCGACTGGGTCGGCGTGCTGCCCCGGCACCGGTTCGTGCGGGAGAGCCCGCTGGACGCCGACGACGAGTCCGGGCTGCACGGCCTCGTCCTGCTCGACCTGCCCGACTTCGACTCGGTGCAGCACGGCCACCGGCTGGAGGTGGACCGCCTGCTCGGCCTGGTCGACCTCGTGGTCTGGGTGGTCGACCCGCAGAAGTACGCCGACCGCGTGATCCACACCAGCTACCTGCGCGAGTTCCACAGGCACAAGGACGTCACCGTCGTGGTGCTCAACCAGGCCGACCGGCTGCACCCGACCGAGCTGCCGAAGGTCCTCGACGACCTGCGCCGGCTGCTCGACGCCGACGGGCTGGGCGGGGTGCCGCTGCTGCCGACCGTCGCGGTGGACCCGAACGGGCTGGAGGGGCTGCGGACCGAGCTGGAGCGTACGGTCGCCGAACGGCAGGCCGCGCTGCGCCGGCTCTCCGGCGACGTGGACGCCGTGGTGGCCGATCTCGAACCGCTCGTGGGGCCGGAACCGCCGCGCACCCGGCCCGGTGACGCCTCGGCGCAGGAGCTGACGCGGGCACTCGCGGGGGCGGCCGGGGTGCCGACAGTGGCGGCGGCGGTCGAGGGCGCGTACCGGCACCGGGCGGTCGGCAACACCGGCTGGCCGCTGCTGCGGAGCTGGCGCAAGCTGCGGCCGGATCCGCTGCGCCGGTTGCACCTGGCCGGGCGGGATCCGGACGCGCCGGCGGAGAGCCTGGTCGCTGCCACCTCCGTACCCGATCCGACAGCCGCGCAGCGCTCCGCCGTCACGCTGGCGATCCGCGCGGTGGCCGAGCGGTCCGCGAGCGGCCTGCCGGCGCCGTGGCCGGCCGCGGTGACCGCCGCGGCCCGGGCCCGGCAGGCCGACCTGCCGGGCGCGCTCGACCACGCGGTCGCCGCGACCGACCTGGGCATGGACCGGCGGCCCGCGTGGTGGCGGGTGGTCGGCGCCCTCCAGTGGGTGGTCACCCTCGCCGCGCTGGCCGGCCTGGTCTGGCTGCTCGTCGGGTACGCGGTGCGCCTGCTCGGCCTGCCGCCGCTGGAGCACCCGGCGCTCGGCGTGGTGCCCTGGCCCACGGTCCTGCTGCTCGGCGGCCTGCTGGCCGGGCTGCTGATCGCGGCGCTGACCCGGCCGGTCATCGGGTGGGCGGCCCGGCGGGCCCGGGCGCGGGCCGAGCAACGCCTGCTCACGTCGGTGGGCAGCGTCTCCGAGAAGTACGTGCTGGACCCGGTCTGGGCGGTGCTGGCGCGCTACGGCACGGCCCGGGACGCGCTGCGCGAGGCGGGACGGCGCTGAACCCGGCGTGCTGACCGGTGTGGGGGCGGCCGGTGCGGCGTAGGGTCGATGCATGGCCACGCCACAGACCCCCTACGACGCGGTGCTGCACGCCGCGCGCGACGTGACGAGGCTCGACTCGGCCCTGGACGCGGAGATGCTCGGCGCCGCGTTGCTGGGCAGCGTCTACGCCGTCGCGGAGCACGACCGGGAGCAGGCCGTCCGCGAGTTCGTCGGCGGCTTCCTCGCCGCCACGTCCCGGCGCCGCAGCGCCGCCGCGACCACACTGCGAGCCGTCTTCGCCGCGCTGGTGCCCGACGCCGAGGGCGCCGCCCGGGTCCGGCCCGGGGCGTACGCCCCGTCGTGGGCCGGCCAGCTCGGCCGGGTACGCGTCACCGGCGCCTGGGCGTACGGCGACGTGTACGGCGACCAGACCTCCTACCTCGCCACGTTCGCGTACGACGACGAGGAGGAGGGCGGCCCGGAGCACGCCCTGGTCGCCCTCGTCGACCACAACATCGGCATCACCAAGGACGTCTTCGTCGGCGGCCCGGCCGGACGGATCGTCGAGCAGGCCCGGGAGATCTGCACCGAGGACGAGTTCACCTGGTTCCGCACCGAGGATCCGGCCCGGATGCACGCCGAGGTGAGCCGCCACCTGGCGGTCACCGACGACCTCACCGAGCTGCCCGCACAGGGCTCGCTGGCCACCGACCGGGCGCTCGTGGGTGCCCGGCTGGCCGTACTCCCGGGGCCGACCCCGCCGGCCGGTCCGGCGGTCGTGCCGCCGCCCACCGACGAGGAGCGCACCCGCCTGGTGCGCGCCTTCCTCGACTCACCCGAGGCGACCCGGTTCGGGCTGCCCGAGGTGGCCGACGGCGAGCTGGCCTCGCTGCACTTCTGCCTCGGCCTGCTGCTCGACCACGCGGCCAGCTTCCCGGATGCCGACCCGATGCGGTGGAGTCCGATGGTGGCCGAGCTGTTCCTGCTCGACTGGGTGCACCGCCGGGCCGTGCTGGACATGGACGACGCGGCGATGCTGCCCCGGGTGCTGCGCGCCTGGGCGGCGTACGCGGCCCGGCAGCGCGGGCTGTCGCAGCCGGCCGCCGCCCGGACGGACGAGGCGATCACCGAGATGGTCCCGGAGTTCGCGCGGCTCTACAGCACCGGTGAGCGGCGCAGCCCGGCCACCGCGGCGGTGGCCCAGCTCATGGCGGACGGGGTGGACCCGGACGACCCGGAGGCGCTGAACGCCTGGATCGAGGCGAACCGCCACCGCCTCACCGACGACCCGGCCTAGGCATTCCCGTTCGCATGATCGGCACCACGTCGGCGAGGTGGCGGCATCAGACCGCCCGGAACCACACCATCAACCCGGAGTGGTGCCGATCATGCGAGAACCGACTCGCTCCTCGCTTGATCCACACCAGCTCGGCGAAGTGGCGGCATCAGGCCGGCCGGAACCACACCACCACGCCGTAATGGTGTCGATCATGCGCCCGCCTGTGTTCCGACCACCCCGCCCCGACACGAGTGGGGCATGCCCCCCGACCCCTCGTTGATCCACACCACCTCGCCGAGGTGGCGGCATCGAGCCGGCCGGAACCACACCAACCCCGTTGATCCACACCAGCTCGGCGAAGTGGGTGCATCGGGGCAGCCGGGACTGCACCACTACGCCGGAGTGGTGTCGATCATGAGGTGTGGGAAACCGACGGGCTGGCCGGGCCGGACGGGTCGGCAGGGCCGGACGGGTCGGCAGGACCGGACGGGTCGGCAGGACCGGACGGGTCTGGTGGACCGGACGTACCCGATGGGCCGGAGGGCTCGGACGTCGGTTCCGACGAGGGCTCGGAGGTGGGCGTCGGCTCGGCCGTCGTGACCGACGGCTCGGGGCTCGGGCTCGGCTCGGGCGTCGGCGTGGCCGGGTCCGACGGCGAGTGCGACGGCGACGGTGAGGGCACCGGCGACGGGCGCGGCGGGCGGACCGGGGTGGGCCGGACCGGCGCGGCCGGCGGCGGGGGCGCGGCGACCGGGCGGGACCGGTGCCGGGAGCCGAGGTCGCTGTCGTCGGGCAGGGCCGGCGCCGCCGGGAGCGCCGGCCGTGCCGGGGGCACCGATGTCACGTCGACGGCGGGCGTGGACGGCGCCGGGGCCTGGGTGCCCTGGGGCATCGGGATGACCACCGGGCCGACCGAGGGCGTCGGCAGGAACGGGGTGCTGGTGTCGGGGAGGGCGCTGTTGCCGACGGTGGCGGATCCGGTGCTGATCGCGGCGAGGATCGGCATCGACGCGGTGCCGGCGAGCAACGCCACGGTGAGCAGGTAGCCACGGCTGGGACCGCCGGTTCCGGTGGCGCGGTGGGCGCCCACGACCCGGCGGTACGGGGAGGCGGGCAGTGCCCGGTGCCGGCCGAGGAAGGGCGTACCGGGCGGACCCTCTGGTTCGGACACCGGCACACTCCTCACGCACGGACGGACGAAGAGCACGCGCGGATATTCGGACAAATGCCGCGCAACAGCTCACCGCAAGCTTGACCCAGTGACGCTCAGTTCACCAGCCGCAACCGCGTGTCGACACACATTTTGTACGTCGCCCGCATCCACCACTGCGGACAAAAGCGCTTATCCGTCGTGAACCAGATCGAACCTCACCGGCGAGGGAGGCCATACTGTGGGCCCGCTCACCTCCTCTGCAATCATTCAGACACGACGGCAACGCAGCCGCCACCTCCGCGTACCCCGCGGCTGGTGCGGAACGGCGCCGGCGCTCCCGGGCCTGGGTCTGTCCCCGACCGACTCCGGCTCACGCCGCGCGGCAACCCCTACCGGGGTCAGGCGCGGTCGCCAGGGACCGACCCGGCACCAGCCGGGCGGGCGCACGAGGTGCTCGGCTCGGGTAACCCCCGGCGCCGGCGCAGACAGACAGGGAGAGACGGATGGCAAAGGGCGACCCCGGGGCCGCCACCCGCAGCAAGCGGGCCGCACCCCGCACCAGACGCGCCGCCGCGACCGGTGAACCGGAACTCGTACAACTGCTGACCCCCGAGGGTGAGCGGATCGAGAGCGCGCTCGGCCCGGACGGGACCGAGTACCGCGTCGACTTCACCGACGAGGAGTACCGCGGGCTGTACCGCGACCTCGTGCTGGTCCGCAAGCTGGACGCCGAGGCCACCGCGCTGCAGCGCCAGGGCGAGCTGGGACTGTGGGCCAGTCTGCTGGGCCAGGAGGCCGCGCAGGTCGGCTCCGGCCGGGCACTGCGTACGCAGGACATGGCCTTCCCGACGTACCGCGAGCACGGCGTGCTCTACTGCCGCGGCATCGACCCGATCATGCCGCTGGGCCTGTTCCGCGGCGTCGACCAGGGCGGCTGGGATCCGAACGAGTTCAAGTTCAACATGTACACGATCGTGATCGGGGCGCAGACCCTGCACGCGACCGGGTACGCCATGGGTGTCGCCATGGACGGCAAGACCGGCGGCGAGGACGGCGAGGCGGTCATCGCCTACTTCGGCGACGGCGCCACCAGCCAGGGCGACGTCAACGAGTCGTTCGTCTGGGCCAGCGTCTTCAACGCCCCGCTGGTGTTCTTCTGCCAGAACAACCAGTACGCCATCTCCGAGCCGCTGGAGCGGCAGACCCGGGTGCCGCTGTACCGGCGGGCCGGCGGGTTCGGCTTCCCCGGCGTCCGGGTGGACGGCAACGACGTGCTCGCGTCGTACGCGGTGACCCGGCACGCGCTGGACAACGCGCGCAACGGCCAGGGCCCGAGCCTGATCGAGGCGTACACCTACCGGATGGGCGCGCACACCACCTCCGACGACCCGACCCGCTACCGCATCGCCAGCGAGGTCGAGGCGTGGCAGGCGAAGGATCCGATCGCCCGGATGAAGGCGTTCCTGACCAAGCAGAAGATCGCCGACGAGTCGTTCTTCACCGCTGTCGACGAGCAGGCCCGCACCGAGTCGGTGCACCTGCGTGAGCGCGTGCTCGCCATGCCCGACCCGCAGCCGGTGACCATGTTCGACCACGTCTACCCCAACGGCTCTCCCGAACTGGACGAGCAGCGGGCCCGGTTCACGCAGTACATGGAGTCCTTCGAGGGGAGCGCGCACTGATGGCCACGGAGACGCTCACCCTCGGCAAGGCGCTCAACACCGGCCTGCGGCGGGCCCTGGAGAACGACCCCAAGGTCGTCATCATGGGCGAGGACGTCGGCAAGCTCGGCGGCGTGTTCCGGATCACCGACGGCCTCCAGAAGGACTTCGGTGACCAGCGCGTGATCGACACCCCGCTGGCCGAGTCCGGCATCATCGGCACCGCCGTCGGCCTCGCCATCCGCGGTTTCCGGCCGGTCTGCGAGATCCAGTTCGACGGCTTCGTCTACCCCGCGTACGACCAGATCGTGTCGCAGGTGGCGAAGATGCACTACCGCTCGCAGGGCAAGGTGCGGATCCCGATGGTCATCCGCATCCCGTTCGGCGGCGGCATCGGGGCGGTCGAGCACCACTCCGAGTCGCCCGAGGCGTACTTCGCGCACACCGCCGGCCTCAAGGTGGTGAGCTGCGCGAACCCGCAGGACGCGTACGTGATGATCCAGCAGGCGATCGCGTCGGACGACCCGATCGTGTTCCTGGAGCCGAAGCGGCGCTACTGGGAGAAGGGTCCGGTGGACCTGGACGCGCCGATCGCCGACGCGTACCCGCTGCACTCGGCCCGGGTCGCGCGGCCCGGCACCGACGCGACGGTGCTGGCGTACGGCCCGATGGTCCGCACCGCGCTCGACGCGGCCACCGCCGCCGCCGAGGACGGCCGCGAGCTGGAGGTCATCGACCTGCGGACGATCTCGCCGCTGGACCTGACCGCCGCGTACGAGTCGGTGCGGCGCACCGGCCGCTGCGTAGTGGTGCACGAGGCCCCGGGCAACCTGGGTCTCGGGTCGGAGATCGCGGCCCGGATCACCGAGGAGTGCTTCTACTCCCTGGAGTCCCCGGTGCTGCGGGTGACCGGCTTCGACACCCCCTACCCGGCCGCCCGCGTGGAGGAGGAGTACCTGCCCGACCTGGACCGGGTGCTCGACGCCGTCGACCGCACGTTCGGCTGGTGAGCGGCATGTCCCGGATCAAGGAGTTCAACCTTCCCGACCTGGGCGAGGGCCTGACCGAGGGCGAGATCCTCGCCTGGCTGGTCAAGGTCGGCGACGACATCGAGCTGAACCAGCCGATCGTCGAGGTGGAGACCGCCAAGGCGGCGGTCGAGATCCCGGCGAAGTGGGCCGGCCGAGTGCAGGCGATCTTCCACCCGGAGGGGTCGACTGTCGAGGTCGGCGTGCCGATCATCGCGATCGACACCGACCCGAACGCCGGGCCGATCGAGGAGTCGACGACCGCGACCCCCGCGTCGGACCTGCCCGCGCCGTCGGCGGCGTCGCTCGCCGCGGTCCAGGTCGCGCCGGCCGAGGGCATGGTCGAGCCGGGCCTGATCGGTGGTGTGGCCCCGGGTGGGCGTACCGCCGTGCTGGTCGGCTACGGCCCGCGCAACGCCCCGGCCAAGCGCCGTCCCCGCAAGGGCGACGCGCCGGCGGCGGCACCGGCTCAGGCCGCCGCTCCGGTGGCACCCGCGCCTGTCGCGCCTGCGCCGGTGGCGCCCGCTCCGGCGGTCAACGGCAACGGACGGGTCTCCGGTCCGGTGCTGGCCAAGCCGCCGGTCCGCAAGCTGGCGAAGGATCTCGGCATCGACCTGGCCACGCTCACCGGCTCGGGTCCGCTCGGCTCGATCAGCCGTGAGGACGTACAGCGGGCGGCGAGCGCGACCCCGGCGGCGGCCGAGCCGCTGACGGTCGCGGCACCGGCCGCGTCGGCCGCGAGCTTCGGCGCGGACCGCGAGCAGCGCATCCCGGTCAAGGGGGTACGCAAGCTCACCGCGGAGAACATGGCCCGCTCGGCGTTCACCGCCCCGCACGTGACGGAGTTCCTGACCGTCGACGTGACCCGGGCGATGAAGGCGCTGGACCGGCTGCGTGACCGGCGCGAGTGGCGGGACGTGCGCGTCTCGCCGCTGCTGCTGGTCGCCAAGGCGGTGCTCCTGGCAGTCAAGCGGCACCCGATGGTCAACTCGACCTGGGCCGGCGACGAGATCGTGGTGAAGGAGTACGTCAACCTCGGCATCGCGGCGGCCACCGAGCGCGGCCTGATCGTGCCGAACATCAAGGACGCCGGGCGGCTCTCGCTGCGCGAGCTGGCGGACGCGATGACGGAACTGGTGCAGACCGCCAAGTCGGGCAAGACGTCCCCGGCGGACATGTCCGGCGGCACGCTCACCATCACCAACGTCGGCGTCTTCGGCGTCGACACCGGTACGCCGATCCTGCCCCCGGGCGAGTCGGCGATCCTCGCCTTCGGCGCGGTACGGGAGCAGCCGTGGGTGCACAAGGGCAAGGTGAAGCCGCGCCTGGTGACCACGCTGGGTCTGTCCTTCGATCACCGGATCATCGACGGTGAGCTGGGCTCGAAGTTCCTCCGCGACATCGGGGACTTCCTGGCCGACCCGGAGGCGGCGCTGCTCGCCTGGACCTGACGGACCACCGCTCCGGTCACGGCCGGTGTGCCACGGGTGAACGCCCGGCACACCGGCCGTGGCCGTTGTGGGAACGGAATCATAGGATTCAGGGGCGGATGGACCTACGATCCGTAGGTACGTGGTTCAGCTCACCTAATAATCGATGGCAATGACGGGCTCGGTGCGCTTAAATAGAGACATCAAGGGGCTGACAACCGAATAGCCAGGAGGAGAGACCCAAGATGAGCATGATCGAGCGAATCCGCACCCGCCGCGACGCCAACCGCCGCGCCCGCGCCATCGAGCACGCGCTGCGTTCCGCCAACTCGCCCGCGGTCCGCGAGGAGCTTCTCGCCATCGCCCAGCGTCACATGAGCTGACGCCACAGACCTTTCTCACCTCCTCCAGTCCGAAGACCCGCCCGACTCCGGGCGGGTCTTCGGCGTACCGGCATCGGTCGGCACCGGGATTCCACCTCGCTTCACCGCCCGGTACGGTTGGCACGGTCGCCAACCGGCTGACTCCGGACGGACACGAGGCAGTGAAACCCATCGACGTCGTCCGGTGACTTTCGGTGACCGCTGATGCTCCCCCGAGCGGCCTCGGGCGACCACCGGATACGGTGCGGGGAGCCCGCACGGCCGGTACCCGCCGGCGACGCCGGTAGTCGTGCCGACGGTTCTCCCGACCGGCATCGGCGGCCGACCTGTGATGGAGGAGGCGCACCCATGACGTCCGAGGCTCCGCACCGCCCCGGCCAGGAGCCGGGCGAGGTGTCGCCGGGCACCGGCGGACCGGTGCCGTACGGCGATCAGCCGGCGCAGCAGGACAACGGGTACAACGGCGCACCCGACCTCGGCTGGGCACCGCCCCCGCCGGCCGGTCGGCCCGCGCAGCCGGCCCCGGCCTGGGCCGCGAACGACGACCAGCCACCCGCGTGGGCCCCGCCCGCCGGGCAGCCGGTGACCGGGCGGGCGACCGCCCAGGTCCCGCAGCCCGCCTGGGGCGGCAACGACCAGGGCAACCCCGCCTGGTCCGGCTCCGGTGGCCCCGCCTGGGGCAACCAGGAACAGCCCGGCCCTGATCGCGGCGCCGAGCAGGCGCCGCCCGCCTGGGCCGCCACGCCGCCGGGCAGCCCGGCCGAGCCGTCGCAGGCCCCCTGGGCCGCCGCCGAGCAGAACCGTCAGGGATGGAACGCCGGCGAGCAGCAGCAGGGCTGGTCGCCGTCCGGTGACCCGGCCGCCCGCGGCACCGGTTACGTGCCCGCCCCGGCCACCGTGCCGAACGAGACCTGGGTCACGCCCGCCCCCGCTGACGACCCGCACCGCTCCGGCGGTTTCGCGCCCACCGGCGGGCAGCACGAGGACGCCTCCGGTCGTGCCGGTGGCTGGGCCTCCGCGCAGCAGCAGCAGCAGGACGACCCGAACCGCTCCGGCGGCTGGGCCCCGCGCGACGAGCAGCCCGCCACGTCCGACGACCCGAACCGCTCGGGCGGCTGGAACCCGCGGGAGAGCCAGCCGGCCTGGGCGCCGGGTCAGCAGACCGGCGCCACCTGGCCGCCGGCCGACCCGCCCGCCCGGGCCGCCGCATCGGTCTCGGTGCCTGGCGCCACCCGGCCGGACAACGCCTGGTCCACTCCGGAGCAGTCCGATCAGGACAACCGCTCGGCCGAGGACAGCGGCGGCTGGCGCGCGACCGGCGGTCCGCAGCACGACGAGGGACAGCGTTCCGGTGGCTGGCCCGCCCCGCAGGCCGAGAACCGGTCCGGCGGCTGGGACGAGCCCGCCCGCGCGGAGGACCCGGACCGCTCGGGCGGCTGGGCCGCCGGGCGCGCCGCGAACCCCGCCGAGGCGGCACAGCCGGGCGGCTGGGAGCCGAACCAGGGCCGGCAGTCCGGCGGCTGGGGTGACGGCGCCGCCGTACCGCAGCAGCGTGACGGCGGTGAGCAGGGCGGCGCTTGGAGCGGCGCGGCGTCCGTACCGCAGCAGCACGAGCCCGCGCGGCCGGCGGACGAGCCCGCGCAGCCCGCCTGGGGCGCCGCCGCGCCGGCCGAGGCCCGCGCGAGCGTGTCCGTGCCGTCGTCCGACGCGCCCGCCGGCTGGGGCGGCAACCAGGACGAGCGTCCGGCCGCGCCGGCGCCCGAGCCGTGGCCGCAGGCCGAGGCGTGGGGCCGGTCCGAGGACTCCGCCCCGGCCTACCAGCCCGCGCCCGCGCCGGGCATCTCCCCCGGCAACGCGGTGCCGCTGCCGGCACAGCAGCAGCGGGTGCCGGGCGCCGCGTTGGCCGCGTCGTCGCCCGCCGACCACCCGGGCACCGAACCCCAGGGGTACGAGCCGGAGCGCGGCGACGGCGGCTGGAACGCGTCCCGCCCGGAAGAGCCGCAGTCGCCGGCCGTGCCCGGGCCGCGTACCTCCCCGGAGGGCGGCCCGGTCTCGGCGAGCGCGTCGGTGCCGGTGGCCAGCCGGGTCACCCCGCCGTCCGACCAGCCGCTACCGACCGGCGGCCCCACGCCGCAGCCCCGCGTGTACGGCCGGCCCGCCCGCCCGGAGCCCGAGGACGCCCCCGAGCAGGACGAGTCCCGGTTCCCCGGCCAGGACGGGCCGCACGGCAACGGCTTCCCCGGCCCGCAGTCGCGGTCCGAGGACGCCGACGGCCCGCACGGGTACGCCGGAGCGCCCTCCTCGCCCGCCGCGCCGCCGTCGTTCCCGGTGGGTGTGCCGTCCTTCGTGGACCCGCCCGGAAACACCCGCCCCGCAAACGGCGTGCACCCGGGCGGCGAGCAGCCCGACGCCTCCCGTGACCCGTTCGGCGGCCCGCAGAGCCCGTACGGCGCTCCCGGCGGCCAGGACGCGTTCAGCGGCCCGGGTGGCCGGCCGGACCCGTTCGGGCGCCCGGGCGGCCAGCCCGAGCCCTTCGGCGCGCAGGGTGGTCAGCAGGACCCGTTCGGTGGCCCCGGCGGTCAGCAGGATCCGTTCGGTGGCCCCGGCGGTCAGCAGGATCCGTTCGGTGGGCAGCAGGCGCCGTTCGGCAGCCCGGCCGGGCGGCCCGAGCCGTTCGGTGAGCCGGACCGGTTCGGCCCGTCCGCCGGGGGACGCGCCTCGGTCGCGGTGCCCGGCCAGGGCCCGGCGGGCCCGAACGCCTTCCCGCCGCCCCAGCAGGCACCGCCGGCCTGGGCGCAGGACGGTCCCGGCGCCGAGCCGGAGCAGGGCCGTTTCGACGCGTTCAAGCCGGACGCCGCCGAGTCGCAGACCGAGGCACCCCCGCCGAAGGTCCGCAACGGCCGGGTGCTCGCCGCAGTGCTGATCGCGGCGGTGCTCATCCTCGCCGTACCGCTGGGTCTGCTCACGCTGCTCGGCAAGGTCGGCGGCGACAAGTCCGCGGGCTTCGACCCGGCGGTCGGCTCCTGCGTGAAGCAGTCCGGCACGAGCGCCGTGGCCGCCGACTGCGGCGAGCCTGGTGCGTTCAGCGTGGTGTCGAAGGTGGACAACAAGGACAAGTGCGCCGATCTGTCGCAGCCCTCGGTCTCGGTCGAGGGCGGCGGGACCACCCGGGTGCTCTGCCTGAAGCCCGCCGGCCAGTAACCGCACGTACGCGGAGCGTCCACCCCTTGACGGGTGGGCGCTCCGCGCCGTTCCGGTGTGCGTCTGTTCACCAGGGGATCGTCGCGAGCGCGCCCGGCCGGTGCGGCACGATGGGGGCATGAGCGCACGCGTACGGGCACCGGAACTGCGGGGTCGGGCCTGGCTGAACACCGGCGGCAAGGCCGTCACGCTGGCCGACCTGCGCGGCAAGATCGTTCTGCTTGATTTCTGGACGTTCTGCTGCATCAACTGCCTGCACGTGCTCGACGAGCTGCGCCCGCTCGAAGACAAGTACGGCGACGTCCTGGTCGTGATCGGCGTGCACTCGCCGAAGTTCGAGCACGAGAAGGACCCGGCGGCGCTGGCCGCGGCCGTCGAGCGGTACGGCGTGCACCACCCGGTCCTCGACGACGCCGAGATGGACATGTGGCAGCAGTACGCGGCCAAGGCGTGGCCGACGCTCGCCGTGGTCGACCCCGAGGGCTACGTGGTCGCCACCATGGCCGGCGAGGGGCATGCCGAAGGGCTGGCCCGGCTGATCGACGAGCTGATCGCCGGCCACGAGACGAAGGGCACGCTGCACCGGGGCGAGGGCCCGTACGTGCCGCCGGCCGAGCCGGACACCGTGCTGCGGTTCCCCGGCAAGGCGCTGCCGCTCGACGGCGGGAACCTGCTGGTCAGCGACTCGGCCCGGCACTCGCTGGTGGAGCTGGCAGCCGACGGCGAGACGGTGGTCCGCCGCATCGGCGCCGGTTCCCGGCGTCGTACGGACGGCCCGGCCTCCGCTGCCACGTTCGCCGAGCCGCAGGGGCTCTGCCTGCTGCCGCCGCACGTGGCCGAGGTGGCCGGTTACGACGTGGTCGTCGCGGACACCGTCAACCACCTGCTGCGCGGCGTACGGCTGTCCTCCGGCGAGGTGGTCACCGTGGCCGGCACCGGGCGGCAGTGGCGCTCGACAGTCGACGACCACGCGCACGACGCCCGCGCCGTCGACCTGTCCTCCCCCTGGGACGTGGCCTGGTACGACGACCGGGTGATCGTGGCGATGGCCGGCATCCACCAGCTCTGGTGGTTCGACCCGATGAAGCGGACCGCCGGCATGTACGCCGGGACCACTGTCGAGGCGCTGCGCGACGGCCCGCTGCCGGACGTGTGGATGGCCCAGCCGTCCGGGTTGTCGGTCTCGGCCGACGGCGCCCGCCTCTGGGTGGCCGACAGCGAGACCAGCGCGATCCGGTGGGTCTCCGGCGGCGAGATGCACACCGCCGTCGGTCAGGGCCTGTTCGACTTCGGGCACGTCGACGGCCCGGCCGACCAGGCGTTGCTCCAGCACCCGCTGGGCGTGTGCGCACTGCCCGACGGTTCGGTGCTGATCGCCGACACGTACAACGGGGCGGTGCGCCGCTTCGACCCGGAGACCGGCCAGGTGGGCACCGTGGCGGACGGGCTGGCCGAGCCGAGCGACCTGGTGCTCACCGGTGAGGGCGACGTGCTGGTGGTCGAGTCGGCCGCGCACCGGCTGACCCGGCTGGCGCCGGGCGCGCTGACCTCGGCCGGCGCGAACACGGTGGACGGCCCCCGGCACCGGCTGGAGCGCAAGCCCACCGACGTGGCGGCCGGGGAGCTGACCTTGGACGTGATCTTCACGCCGGCGCCGGGGCAGAAGCTCGACGAGACGTACGGGCCGTCGACCCGGCTGGTGGTCTCGGCGTCCCCGCCGGAGCTGCTGGTCGAGGGTGCGGGCACGACCACCGACCTGTCCCGCAAGCTGGTGGTCAGCGGCGACGTGGCGCAGGGGGTGCTCCAGGTGACCGCCCAGGCGGCGACCTGTGACGCCGACGTGGAGCACGCGGCCTGCCACCTGACGCGGCAGGACTGGGGCGTGCCGGTCCGGGTGGTCACCGGTGGCGCGACCCGTGTGCCGCTGGTCCTGCGCGGGATGGACGCCTGACGGTACGTGTTAAGAAGGGCCCCTTCCTCTACCGGAGGCGCTAAGAGGGGGCCCTTCCTTTCACGCGAACGGGGTGAGCGTGACACCCGCGTCGATGAGCGCGGCCCGTACCAGCTCCGCGCACCGCACCGCACCCGGCGTGTCCCCGTGCAGGCAGATCGACTCGACCGGGGCGGGGATCACCGTCCCGTCGACGGCGACCAGCGTGCGCTCGACGGCCATCCGTACCGCGCGGACGGCGACCTGCTCCGGGTCGGTCACCAGCGCGTCCGGTGAGCTGCGCGGCACGAGCGTGCCGTTGGGGAGGTAGTTGCGGTCGGCGAAGCCCTCGGCCACCACCCGCAGCCCGGCGCCCGCAGCGAGTTGGGCCAGCACCGTGCCGGGCTGGCAGAGCACCGGCAGCTCGTGGTCGTATCCGCTGATCGCGGCCACCAGCGCGGCGGCCTGGCCCTCGTCGCGGGCTGCCGCGTGGTAGAGCGCGCCGTGCGGTTTGAGGTAACGGACCCGGGTGCGGTACAGGCGGCAGAACGCGTCGAGCGCCCCGAGCTGGTAGATCGTCTCGTCGCGTAGTTCGGCGAAGTCGTACGCGATGTGCCGCCGGCCGAAGCCGGCGAGGTCCCGGTAGCCGACCTGCGCGCCCACCGCGACGCCGCGTTCGGCGGCGCCGGCGCAGACCCGGTGCATGGTGGCCGCGTCACCGGCGTGGAAGCCGCAGGCGACGTTCGCGGAGCTGATCAGGTCGAGCAGCGCGTGGTCGTCGCCGAGCCGCCAGCTTCCGAATCCCTCGCCCAGGTCAGCGTTGAGGTCCATGGAACGTCACCGTAGTGCCTGGCCGGGCCTGGGCGAGCGCTGTCACGTCGTCCACCACTCCGATGACCGGGTACCCGCCGGTGGTGGGGTGGTCGGCCAGGAAGACGAGCGGCCGGCCGTCCGGCGGCACCTGCACCGCGCCGAGCACCAGGCCCTCGCTGGGGAGTTCGCCGGGCACCGCGCGGGTCAGCGCCGCGCCGGCCAGCCGCGCGCCGACCCGGTTGCTGTCCGGGCTCACCGTGTACGCGGCGCGGCACAGCAGGTCGAGCGCCTCGGGGGTGAACCAGTCCTGCCGGGGGCCGGGGCGCACGCTCAGCCGCAGCTCGTCCGGGACCGGCCTGGTGACGGCGAGGTCGACGGGTGCGGGTGGGCCGGCCGGGGTGCCGAGCGGCAGCCGGTCCCCGTCGCGTAGCGGCGGCGGTCCGAGGCCGGAGAGCGTGTCGGTGGCGCGGCTGCCGAGCACCGGCTCGACGGCGATCCCACCGCTGACCGCCAGCCAGGTCCGTACCCCGGCGCGGGCCGGTCCGACGCGCAGCACCGCACCCGCCGGGAGCGAGAGCGGCCGTCCCACGTCCCCCGGCCGGAGGTCCCCGGTCCGCCACTCGACGACCACGTCGGCCGGGGCGCCGGTGAGGGCGACGGCCACGGCCCGGGTGAAGCGCAGCGCGCAGCCGGTCATGGTGATCTCCAGCCCGGCGGCGTCCTCGTCGTTGCCGGCGAGCCGGTTGGCCAGGCGCAGGGCGGCCGGGTCGAGCGCGCCGGAGCGGGGTACGCCGAGGTGCGCCCACCCGGGCCGCCCTTGGTCCTGGACGGTGGTGAGCGCCCCGGCCCGCAGCACCTCGATCATGGCGCGTCAACCAGCCGGACGTGGGTGCCGGGGGTGAGCCGGGCGGGCGGGTCGGCGTGCACGTCGAACAGCGGCAGGTCGGTGCGACCCACGAGCAGCCAGCCACCGGGTGACGCGGCGGGGTAGATGCCCGCGTACGGGCCGGCGAGCGCGACCGAGCCGGCCGGCACCCGGGTACGGGGCGTGGCGAGCCGGGGCACCGCCAGCTCGGGCGGCAGCCCGGTCAGGTACGCGAACCCCGGCGCGAACCCGCAGAACGCCACCCGGAACTCGGTACGCCGCAGCCGGTCCACGACGGCGGGCACGTCCACCTGCCAGTGGTCGGCGACTCGCGGGAGATCCTCGCCGTCGTACACGACTGGCACCCGGACCTCGGCGGTGGTCGCGCCGGAGGCGGCGGTCCGGGGGTGCCAGGCGGCGATCCGGGCGGCTGCCGCCTGCGGGTCCGGTACGCCGTCGAGCAGCACGGTGACCGCGCCGGGGACGATCTCGGTGGCGGTCAGCTCGCCCGCCTCGCGCCGGTGCCACAGCTCGGCCCGCCACGCCTGTGCCTGCTCCGCGTCGTCGCAGTCGAGGAGCAGGGCGTACGCCCCGACCGGCCGGATCAGCATCCGGTCATCCTCCCGCCGGGTGAGGTGACGGTCCACACTACTTGCAAGTAACCTACGCCGTCGTAACCTATTGAGGTGACGACCTCCGCACCGCTCCGGCTCCGGCCGGCCGACATCGGGAAGCCGCGCATGCGCGGCTGGCTGCACGCTTACGCGTTCTTCGCCGCTCTCGTCTGCGGCATCGTGCTGTGTTCGATCGCCGCCGGTCGTCCCGGCTGGGCGCCGCTGGTGAGCTGCCTGATCTACAGCTTCACCGTGTGCGGGCTGTTCGGCACCAGCGCGCTCTACCACCGGCGGGTCTGGTCCGAACGCGGCTACCAGATCATGCGCCGGATGGACCACTCGATGATCTTCGTGTTCATCGCCGGCACCTACACACCGTTCTGCGCGCTGCTGCTGGACACCCGGCAGGCCACGATCATGCTGAGCCTGGTCTGGGGCGGCGCGATCGCGGGCGTGGCGGTGAAGCTGATCTGGCCGCACGCGCCGCGCTGGGTCTCCGCCCCGCTCTACCTGGCGCTCGGCTGGGTAGCGGTGGCCATGCTGCCGCAGATCCTGCACTCCGGTGGCGTGACCGCGCTGGTGCTGCTGAGCGTGGGCGGCGCGATCTACAGCGTCGGCGCGGTGTTCTACGCGCTGCGCCGGCCGAACCCGTGGCCCACCGTCTTCGGCCACCACGAGTTCTTCCACGCCTGCACGCTCGTCGCGGCGATCTGCCACCACATCGCGATCTACTTCGCGCTGTTCGCCTGACCCGGGCGGACCCCGGACATGCGCGAGGGCCCCGCACCGTTGCGGGGCCCTCGGGTTCTCGGGGGTCAGGCCGGGTAGCCCGAGCCCGGACGGCGCACCTCGCGGTACTCCTCGCGCACGACGCGGTCGCCGCGCACCGGCACCACCGGCTCGGCGACGACCTGCTCGCGTACCGGAGCGGCCACCACACGGCGGCGGCTGTTCCAGAAGTAGAGCGTGGTGAGCAGGCCGGCGACGCCGGCGAGCATGAGCACCCAGCCCACCACGTTGAGGTTCAGCCATCCGAGATCGGCGTCGACGGCGAACGCGAAGATCGCGCCGAGCGCGATGAGGAAGATGCTGGCACCGATGCCCATGACGTCGCCTCCTTGGCGTCCTGCTGGCGTTTCCTGCCCGCCGCGGCCATGGATGAGGTAGCGGCACACATCGACATACCCAGGCGCTTTGATCGTCAATCAGGCAAGCTGGGCGGTATGACGGACGGCAGGAACGGGCAGCGGACGCTGGTGCTGCTGCGGCACGCCAAGGCCGAGCAGTCCGCGGACGGCCCGGACGCGGAGCGGTCGCTCACCGCGCGGGGGCACGCCGACGCCGCCACCGCGGGCGCGTGGCTGGCCCGGCATGCGCTGCTCCCCGACGTGGTCCTCTGCTCGCCCGCCCGGCGCACCCGGCAGACCTGGCACGACGTGGCGATGGGCATGACCGGCTCGCCGCCCGAGGGCGGCCCGGCAGGTTCGCGCCCGGCGGTGCGATACGAGGCGACCGCGTACGACGCGCACCCGGACCAGTTGCTGGAGTTGCTGCGGACGGTCGAGCCGACGGCCGGCACGGTGCTGCTCGTGGCGCACAACCCCGGTGTCTCGCTGCTCTCGGCGCTGCTCGACCCGCAGCGGGCCGACCCGGACGGTCTGCGTACCACCGATCTCGTGGTGCACCGGCCGACGACCCGGTGGGCCGACCTCGCGCCGGGGAATGCGCCGATCACCGGCCGCCATACCGCGCGCGCCTGAGCGGCCGGGCTCAGCCGGCGCGGGTGTCGTACGCCGCCCGGTTGGCGAGCACGTCGTCCATGTGCGCCTCCGCCCAGGACTTCAAGCCGCGGATCATCTCGTGCAGGGAGTACCCGAGGTCGGTCAGCTCGTAGGTGACCGTCACCGGCACCGTCGGCTCCACGGTGCGGGTGATCATGCCGTCGCGTTCCAGGGCGCGCAGCGTCTGGGTGAGCATCTTCTGGCTGACCCCGGGGAGCGTGCGGAACAGCTCGGAGTACCGCCTCGGCCGCGGGTCACCCGCGCAGTCCGCCCCGAACCGGTGCGAGCCGTCGCTGCGCAACGCGGCCAGCACCAGCGTGACCCACTTGTCGGTGATCCGGTCGAGCAGTTGCCGGCTCGGGCACCCGGCCAGGAACGCGTCGTACTCCGCCTTGCTCATCCCTGCTCCTGCCACCGGTGAGCTACGCACTTTCAGGTGCCTACTTCCCACCAGAAAGTAACACCCCGATAGTGGAAACCGGTGCCGCGACCCGGCGGCGCCACGGTACGGACGACGAGAGGTACACGCATGGCTCCCACCACCCTTCCCGGCGGCACCTGGACGCTGGGAGACCTGACCGTCAACCGGTTCGGCTACGGCGCGATGCAGCTCGCCGGCCAGTGGGTCATGGGACCACCAGCCGACCACGACGGCGCCCTGACGGTGCTGCGCGAGGCGGTCGCGCTCGGCATCACCCACATCGACACCAGCGCGGCGTACGGGCCGTACGTCACCAACCGGCTGATCCGGGAGGCGCTGCACCCGTACCCGGAGTCGCTGCACATCGTCACGAAGGTCGGCGCGGACCGGGACGAGCAGGGCCGCTGGCCCACCGCCCGGGATCCGGAGAGCCTGCGGCGACAGGTGCGGGAGAACCTGGAGACGCTCGGCGTGGACGCGCTCGGCGTGGTCAACCTGCGGCTCGGCGACGCCACGGGCCCGCAGCCCGGGTCGCTCGCCGAGGCGCTGGAGACGCTCGCCGCGCTTCGGCAGGAGGGCCTGATCCGCCACCTGGGCCTGAGCAACGTGACGCCGGAACAGGTGGCCGAGGCGCAGGCGATCGCGCCGATCGTCTGCGTGCAGAACCAGTACAACCTGGCCCACCGCAGCGACGACGACCTGATCGACGAGCTGGCCCGGCAGGGCGTCGCCTACGTGCCGTTCTTCCCGCTCGGCGGGTTCACCCCGGTGCAGTCCTCGGCGTTGTCGGCGGTCGCCGGACGCCTGGGGGCGACGCCGATGGGCGTCGCCCTGGCCTGGCTGCTGCGGCGCTCGCCGAACATCCTGCTGATCCCCGGCACCAAGTCCGTCGCGCACCTGCGCGAGAACGTCGCCGGCGCCGGGCTGGCCCTCTCCGGCGACGACCTCGCCGAGCTGGACCGGATCGGCGACTGAGACGCGGCGTCAGGACGGCGGTGCCGTCGGCGGCGGCGGGTCGGGCGGCGGCGGCATCATCGCTGTCGGATGCGAGAGCCGGTTCTCCTCCACGATGAGCGTGCGGGCCCGCTTGCGGCGGTCCTGCCAGAACCACAGCGTGGTCAGCAGGACGCCCAGCCCGGCCAGGATGAACACCCAGCCGACCGCGCGCAGGTCGATCCACCAGACGTTGGCCCGGATGGCGAAGGTCATGATCGCGCCGAGCGCGATGAGAAAGATGGCGCTACCAATGCCCATGTGCGCTGCACTCCCCCGTGCGATGGCCTTGGGCGTACTCGGTCGTGGTCCGCGACGGTTACCCGCCACCGGGCCGCCTATCCACCCGGGCCGCGCGCACGACGACGGCCGGCGGGCTGGTGCCCGCCGGCCGTCGTCATGAGGGGGAGAGTGACGTTTCAGGGGTGAAAGCCCCCGGAAGGGCTCAGAAAGCCTCCTCCGGGAGGTCCATGATCTCCAGGTCGGCGCCCTCGATGATCCGCCGGTCGGCGCCGATGCGGGGCAGCACCTCGCGGGCGAAGAACCGGGCGGCGGCGACCTTGCCGGTGTAGAAGGACTTGTCGGCAGCGGAGACCTCGCCGGCCAGCGCCTTCAGCGCCACGTCCGCCTGCTTCTGCAGCAGCCAGCCGACCACCAGGTCGCCGATCGCCAGCAGGAACCGGCGGCTGCTCAGGCCGACCTTGTAGAGCGCGCGGGTGTCGCCGCCCTGGGCCTCGCCCAGCCAGCCGGTCATCACACCGAGGATGTTCTGGATCTCGGCGAGCGCCTTGCCGAGCGCCTGACGCTCCTCCTTGAGCTGGCCGTTGCCGGCCTCGGAGGCGATGTGCTCCTGGATCTCGGCGGCGACAGCCATCAGGGCCTTGCCGTTGTCCCGGACGATCTTCCGGAAGATCAGGTCGAGGCTCTGGATCGCGGTGGTGCCCTCGTACAGGGTGTCGATCTTGGCGTCCCGGACGTACTGCTCCAGCGGGTAGTCCTGGAGGAAGCCGGAGCCGCCGTACGTCTGGAGCGACTCGTGACCGAGCAGCTCGTACGCCCGCTCCGAACCGACGCCCTTGACCAGCGGCAGCAGCAGGTCGTTCACCCGCTTCGCCAGCTTGGTGGCCTTCTCGTCACCGGCCGCCTCGGCGATCGCGACCTTGTCCTGCCAGCTCGCGGTGTAGCAGACCAGCGCGCGCAGGCCCTCGGCGTACGACTTCTGCAGCAGCAGCGAGCGGCGCACGTCCGGGTGGTGGGTGATGGTCACCCGCGGGGCGGTCTTGTCGGTCATCTGGGTGAGGTCGGCGCCCTGCACCCGGTTCTTGGCGTACTCCAGGGCGTTGAGGTAGCCGGTGGAGAGCGTGGCGATCGCCTTGGTGCCGACCAGCATCCGGGCGTACTCGATGATCATGAACATCTGGCGGATGCCGTCGTGCTTCTCGCCCAGCAGCCAGCCCTTGGCCGGTACGCCGTGCTCGCCGAAGGTCACCTCGCAGGTGTTCGAGACCTTCAGGCCCATCTTGTGCTCGACGTTCGTGGCGTAGACGCCGTTGCGCTCGCCCAGCTCGCCGGTCTCGGCGTCGAAGTGGAACTTCGGCACGACGAACAGCGACAGGCCCTTGGTGCCCGGGCCGCCGACGCCCTCGACGCCGACCGGACGGGCCAGCACGTAGTGGACGATGTTGTCGCTCAGGTCGTGCTCACCGGAGGTGATGAAGCGCTTCACGCCCTCGATGTGCCACGAGCCGTCCGGCTGCTGGATCGCGCGGGTACGGCCGGCGCCCACGTCGGAGCCGGCGTCCGGCTCGGTGAGGACCATGGTCGAGCCCCACTGCTTGTCGATGAACAGCCGGGCCCACTTCTTCTGCTCCTCGGTGCCCTCGACGTGCAGCACGTGGGCGAAGGACGGGCCGGAGGCGTACATCCAGATCGGGGCGTTGGCGCCGAGCACCAGCTCGGCGAGCGACCACCAGAGGGCGCGCGGGGCGTTGGTACCGCCCAGGGACTCCGGCAGGTCGAGGCGCCAGAACTCGGAGTCCATGAACGCCTTGTACGACTTCTTGAACGACTCCGGCAGCGGCGCGGTGAACGTCGCCGGGTCGAAGACCGGCGGGTTGCGGTCGCTGTCCGTGTAGCTGGCAGCCAGGTCCTCGCGGGCGAGGCGGTCGACCTCGCCGAGGAAGCTGCGGGCGGTGTCGACGTCCAGGTCCGTGAACGGGGCCTGGCCGAGCGTCCGGTCCGCCCCGAATACCTCGAACAGGTTGAACTCGAGGTCCCGCACGTTGCTCTTGTAGTGGGTCATGCTCGCTGGCCCCGCTTCCGGACAGGTGTTACCGATCAGTAACTCCAGACTGTATTACTCGCCGGTAGGCAACGACAAGCCGATCTCGGAAGTGACAGCGATTACACACTTCCCGTTCATCCGTCGGCGGCGCCGACCTCCCAGCTCGGAACCGGGGTGGCGGTGGTGCTGCGCGGGCCGACGTACTCCATCAGGACCAGCGCGATGTCGTCGTCGAGCCGGCCGTGCACCCACTCGACCAGTGCGGTCTCCAGCGAGGCCAGCCCGTCCGCGACGGTGCCGTGGCCGAGCAGCCGCCAGGCCCGGTCGGCGGTGGGGAAGAACTCGCCGTCCCGGCGCGCCTCGCCCAGCCCGTCGGTGAACAGCAGCAGCCGGTCGCCCGGCTCCAGCCGCTCCACCCGGGGCCGGACCACGGGCATGAAACCGAGCGGCGGCGCGGGCGCGGGCGGCTCCAGCGGGATCACCGCGCCCCGGCGCAGCAGCAACGGTGGCGGGTGCCCGCAGTTGACGATGGTGAGCGTGCCGCCGCGCTCCTCGACCAGGGCCGCCGTGACGAAGTCCTCGTCGCCCACGTTGCGGGCCACCGCTCGGTCCAGGTCGGTCACCACCGCGCGCAGGTCGGCCCGCTCGTACGCGACGTGCCGGTAGGAACCGAGCACGATGCTGGCCAGGCGGACCGCGTCCAGCCCCTTGCCCCGTACGTCACCGATGATCATGCGAACGCCGTACGGGGTGTCCATCACCTCGTACAGGTCGCCGCCGATCTCGGCCGTCGCGGTGGAGGAGATGTACCGGGCGGCCACCGCCAGCGTGCCGACCTGCGGGCCGAGCGGTCGCAGCACCGCCTGCTGGGCGACCGAGGCGAGCCGGGACAGCTCCGTGATCCGGTCCGCCTGGCGCTGGCGTACCGCCGCCGTCGCCGCCGCGATCGCGGTGGCCACGCCGACCGCTGTCACATTGACGACTGTCACCAGCGGGCTGCCCCGTTCGGCGACGGCGAAGCCGATCCCGATCGCGGTGGCGAGGCCGCCCACCGCGAGCACCACCCGCCAGGACGCCAGTGCCGCCGCGAGGAACGGCGCGACGACCATCAGCGCCAGGTAGTGCGCCGGACGGCCGTCGGCCAGCTCCACCGCGACCACGATCGCGAGCAGCGCAAGGGCCGCGCCGAGACCGGCGCGGGATCCGGGACTCAGCGGGCCTCGGCCCGGCTGGAAGGGTTGCGTGCGTACATCGGACAGCATGCCTGATGGACGTGAACGGGAGAATGAACCTGGCCCGTCGGTCGTGGAAGTTCTGCCCGAGTGGCCGGTCAGCCGAGCACCTCGTACCGGACGTTCACGTGACCGAGGCTCGTGGCGGCGATGGTCGCGAACGCGGCGCGGGACAGATCCAGGCACCGGCCGTCGATGAACGGGCCACGGTCGTTGATCCGCACCACCACCGACTTGCCGTTTGCCGGGTTGGTCACCCGGACCTTGGTGTTGAACGGCAGCGTCTTGTGCGCGGCGGTGAGCGCGTCCGGGTTGAACGTCTCGCCGTTCGCCGTCATCTGGCCCTCAGCGTAGAAGGAGGCGCCGCAGGAGCCGCTGTCCACGACCTTCGGGCTGCTCGTCTTCTTCGCCGTCGGCGACGGGGAGGCGGTCCGGGCCTTGCTCCGGGAGGCCGCCTGGGTGCGGCTCGACTTCGGGCTCGGGGTGGCCTTCGGCGACGGGCTGAGGCTCGCGCTCGGCGAGGCGGACGCGCTCGGCGAGGGGGCGACCGACGTGGGGGCGGGCGTGCTGGGCAGCGTCTCGACCACGGCCGGCTCGGCGGGCGGCTCGGCGGAGGTGAGCCGCACCGCGCCGACGGTACCGCCGACCGCGAGCGCCACACCGACCGCCGCGGTGGCGGCGATGGCCGCGGGCGAGGAGAACTTGCGGGTACGAAGGTGCCTAGCAGCCACCAGCCCGGTCCTTTCGTCAACTGAACAAACCGGCCCGGACCGTAACGAGAGAAGCACTTCCGAAGTCAACGTGATCATGGTGCTATGCCCGCATTTACCCTGGTACGTGTAGCCGATCACGCCACAGTCGATCGGCCGAACGGCCCACCGATCCGCCAGGATGGAAGACGTGCTGAGTCGTCGCCTGGTCGAGCTGTTCGGGTGGATCGACCCCGGCCCGGGCAGCACCCACCTGGTCAGCGACATCTCCGGCTGGTGGCGTGACCCCGAGGTGCTGGCCCAGGTCGGGCCGGCGGTGGCCGGGCTGTTCCCCGAGGATCGCCCGACCGTCGTGATCGCCCCCGAGGTGACCGGGCTGCTGCTCGGTCCGCTCGTCGCGGTCGCCGCCGGCGCCGGTTTCCTGCCCGCGTACAAGGACGGCGGCGAACGGCGGCGGGCCGGGCCGACGCGCTGGGCGCAGACACCCCCCGACTACCGGGGCCGGCGGCTGCGGGTCGGCGTGGACGGCCGCCGGATCGGCACCGGCGACCGGGTGCTGCTGGTCGACGACTGGGTCGACACCGGCGCCCAGCTCGACGCGCTCAGCCGGGTCGTCCGGGACGCCGGGGCCGACCTGATCGGCGCCGCCACGCTCGTCGCGACCTGCCCGCCCGAGGTCGCCGCGCGGCTCAGGCTGCGCGCCCTGCTCACCGGCGACCAACTGCCGTGAGACGCCGCGAAACCGGATGAGCGACGGCGGTACGGTGCCGTAGCGTCGGCAGCATGTGGCCCCGCATCGGTGGATTGCGCGCACTCGCCCTCGGCACACCCGGCGAGCTGCGCACCCGGCTCAACACCCTCGTGCTCTCCGGCGTGAAGACCGCCACCGCCGGCCTCGTGCAGGAGTACGACGACGAGAACGAGGAACTGGAGTACGTCGGCGAGCGACTGGTCCTGGTCGACGACAACGACGCGCTCGTCGGCGTCGTGGAGGTCACCGGCGTCGAGGTGGTGCGCTTCGCGGACGTGCCGTGGGACTTCGCCCGCGCGGAGGGCGAGGGCGACCGGTCGATCGAGGAGTGGCGCGAGGGCCACGGCGCCTACTGGGCCCGGCAGGGCACCCCGGTCACCGACGACACCCGGATCGTCTGCCTCCGGTTCCGGCTGGTCTCCACCGAGGGCAGCGTCGGCACCTAGCCGGCCCGGCGCAGCTCCGGCAGCAGCGCCGCCGCCTCCAGCAGCACCGCCTCGTCACCCGCGTACCAGCTGCTGGCCCGGGGCCAGTGCGTCACCACGTCGGTGAAGCCCAGCCGGGCCGCCCGGGCCACCTGCTCGGCGAAGAAGTCGGCGCTGGTCAGCGAGAACACCGGCGCCGAGTCGAGCGACAGGTAGCGGTCGAGCGTCGCCGGGTCACGGCCGGCCTCCTCCAGCGTCCGCGTCATCCGCTCGGACAGCTCCGTCACCGTGCCCCACCACGCCTCGACGTCGTCGCCGCCGAGCCCGGTGGTGACCCAGCCCTGCCCGAACCGGGCGACCAGCCGCATCGAGCGGGGACCGTTCGCGGCCATCACGAACGGCACCCGGGGCTGCTGCACGCACCCGGGGTTGTTGCGCGCGTCCACGGCGGTGAACCACTCCCCGCGCCAGGTCGTGCCGTCCTCCCGCAGGATCAGGTCGAGCAGCTCGGTGAACTCGGCGAACCGGTCCACGCGCTGCCGGGGCGGCAGCGTCTCGCCGCCGAGCACCGCCGAGTCGAAGCCGATGCCGCCGGCGCCCAGGCCGAGCAGCACCCGGCCGTCCGACACGTCGTCGAGCGCGGTCACCTGCCTGGCGAACGCCGCCGGGTGCCGGAAGTTCGGCGACGCCACGAGCGTGCCGAGCTTCACCCGGGACGTCACGCCGGCCGCCGCGGTCAGCGTCGTCCACGAGTCGAACCACGGCCCGTCGACCAGGTCACGCCAGCCCAGGTGGTCGTAGGTCCAGGCGTGGTCGAAGCCCCACTCGTCCACCTGTGCCCACCGCCGGCGTGCTTCCGACCAGCGCTGGTCGGGCAGGATCACGATGCCGATTCGCATGCCCGCCAGGGTACGACCCGGGCCGGACATCCCGGCCCGGGTCGCGGGGGATCAGGCCGCCAGGTCGGCGACCACGCAGGCGATGTTGTCCGGCGCACCGGCCGCGTACGCCAGCTCGACCAGACGCTCGACGGCGGCCGCCGGATCGTCCGCCTCGGCCAGCGCGGCGTGCAGCGCGCCCGGATCCACCACGGCGGAGAGGCCGTCGGAGCAGAGCAGGTAGCGGTCGCCGGGCAGCGCGGTCCGCAGCGCCAGGTCCGCCTCCACCTCCGCGCCCGCGCCGAGCGCCCGGGCCAGCAGCGCCCGCTGCGGATGCGATCCCGCCTCGGCCGGGGTGAGCCGTCCCTGGTCGACGAGCGTCTGCACGTACGTGTGGTCCTGGGTGAGCCGGGACAGCTCGCCGCCGCGCAGCAGGTACGCCCGGCTGTCCCCGACGTGCACCAGCGCGAGCCGGGTGCCGCGCCGCACCAGCGCGGTGAGCGTGGTGGCGGGCTGGTCGGCGTCGGTGGCGTGCGTGCGTACCGCCCGGTCGGCCCGGGTCACCGCGTCGGCCAGCGCGCCGAGCAGATCGGCCTCCGGCGTGTCCGCCTGCTCCAACGGCCGCAGCGCGTCCACCGCCTCCGCGCTGGCGGTGGACCCGGCCGGACCGCGCACGCCGTCGGCGACCGCGAGCAGCGTGGCGCTCGCGTACGCGGTGTCCTCGTTGGAATCGCGGACCGTGCCGGTCTCGCAGCGCGTCGCGTACCGGAAGGTGGTCTCGGACATGGTGGTACCCCTTTCGCTGAGCCTGCCGACGAGGAGCGCGACGGTCCGGCCGCGCGCCGCGGTGTCCGCGCTGACCCGCCGCCACCAGGCGTCGAGCGCTTCGGCGGCGGCAGCGGGCGGAAGGCCGCAGACGGTACGGATCTCGGCCAGCGGCATTCCGGCCCGGCGCAGCCCGGCGATCAGCCGTGCCCGGTCCGCCTGCTCCGGCGCGTAGTAGCGGTAGCCCGAGTGCGGGTCCACCGCAGCCGGGGGCAGCAGCCCGCAGTCGTCGTAGATGCGCAGCGCCTTGGCGCTCAGGCCGGTCGCCCGGGCGAACGCGCCGATGGTCAGCAGTCGCACCGTGCCTCCCTCGCGCTCCTCGTGCCGGTCACCGCGACCGGCACCGATCACGCTGGGCCTTGCCGCAGGGGACGGGTCAAGGCGTCGTAGCCGCCAGTTTGGCGAGCATCCGGCCCAGATGCGGCTCGACCGTGCCGGCCGGTGCCTCGTTCACCTCGGCCGGCGTCCACCAGCGGATGCCGGCGAACTCCACCGGATCGGGCGTGAACCGCCGGCCACGGTCGGCGGACAGCACGTACCAGAGGCTCACGTCGGTGTGCCGGTGCTCGGGCGGGCCGACCGTCTCGGTGACGGTGAGGAACGCCGGGCGCTCACCGAACGGCGGCGCGAAGACCGCCGACACGCCCAGTTCCTCCCGCAGCTCGCGGCGCACCGTGTCGGCCGGGTGCTCGCCGGGCTCGACGTGCCCGCCGCTGGGCAGCCACATGCCGGCGAGGCGGTGGTCGACAAGCAGCACCGCGCCGTCGGCCGGGTCGCGGAGCAGGAAGTACGCGACCAGGTGCGGCGACGGCGTACGCGGCTTGGCCCGGCGGAAGATGTCCTCCGTGCCGGCCAGCCACGTCAGCGCCGCCTCCCGGTGCCGCACCTCCAGTTCGTCCCCCGGTGGCAGTTCCTCGACCAGTGCCCGGATCTCGTCCCGCATCCCGCCGATGCTGCCAGCCGGGTACGACGTCACTCCGGCGGCAGCGGGTTGGCGTCGGCAGCAGCGCGGACGAACTCGCGTACCCGGGTGGTGGTGTTCCCGGCCGGCCACACCGGACCGCGACAGATCGGCGGCGCGTCGTGGATCGGCACGTAGGCCACGTCCGGGCGGGCGTGGAACTGCCGGGCCTGCTCACCCACCGGCAGCACCCCGCGCCCCAGCGCGACGAGCGCCAGCATCTCGGAGAAGCTGCCGCCCACCGGGCCCTTCGGCACCGGACGGCCGGACGGGGTGCGGTCCGGCGTGCGGTCCTGCTTGAACGCGGCCGAGGTCACCGCCGGGTACTGCACCACCGGATGGTCGCCCAGCACCTCCAGCGACACCGACGCCTCGGCCGCGAGCGGATGGCCCGCGGCCACCGCGAGCACCCGGCGCTCGCGCAGCAGCACCGGGCCGTTCGCCATGCCGTCGAAGGGGTACGAGGCGATCAACACGTCGATCGTGCCGTCCCGCAGGCTCGACCGGGTGCTGGCCAGCGGTGCCTCGTGCACGTGCACCTCGCAGTCCGGATGGCGCTCGGTGAACAGGGCCACCGCGCGCAGCAGCACCGGAGCTGTCGACTCACCCACGTACGCCACCCGCAGCTCGCCGGTGAGCCCGCGCCCGGCGTCGACGGCCCGCTGCACCGCCGCCTCGATGCCGGCCACCAACGGGCGCATCTCGTCGGCCAGGCGGGCACCGATCGGGGTGAGCCGGACGACCCGGCTGGTGCGCTCGAACAGCGGCGCGCCGATGCGGCGTTCCAGCTTGCGCACCACGTGGCTGACCCGGCCGGTGCTCACCCGCAGCCGCTCGGCGGTCCGCCCGAAGTGCAGTTCCTCGGCCAGGGTCAGGAACGTCTCGACCTCGTACCGCTCCAGCACCGGAGCACCTCCGTCGTTGCCTGCGGGTAAACGATCGTAGTCCGGATCGGGGTTGGTCCGGACGGCGCGCCGGACCAGGGTTGACGTCATGCACAACCATCTCGTGACGGTGACCGGTTTCGACCACCTCGTCCTCTCGGTGAGCGACGTCGAGCGTTCCCTCGACTTCTACTGCGGCACGCTCGGCCTGGCCCCGGTGCGGGTCGACAGGTGGCGGGCCGGTGAGGTGACCTTTCCGTCCGTACGCGTCGACGCCGGCACCATCATCGACCTTCTACGCGGCGGCCCGGACCAGTCCAACGTGGATCACTTCTGCCTGGTGGTGGAGCCGGTCGACTGGCAGCGGGTGGTCGACTCCGGGGTGTTCACCGTGCTGACCGGCCCGGTCCCGCGGTTCGGGGCACGGGGCACCGGCACCTCGATCTACGTCAGCGACCCGGACGGCAACACAATCGAACTGCGCTGCTACCCGGCCGACGCCTAGCCTGGGCCGATGCCGGAGCTGCAACGACTCGCCGCCCACCACGCACCCGCCGTGCTGCGGTTCGAGCGGGAGAACCGGGCCTACTTCGCCCGGTACGTCCCCGACCGGGGCGACGACTTCTTCACCGGATACGCCGCCCGGCACGCGGCCCTGCTGGATGAGCAGGAACGCGGCACCTGCCACTTCCACGTGCTGGTCGGCGACCACGGCGCCGTGCTCGGACGGTTCAACCTGGTCGACGTCGCAGGCGGCAGCGCCGAGCTGGGCTACCGGGTGGCCGAACGCGCCGCCGGGCGCGGGCTCGCGAGTGAAGGCGTACGGCGCGTCTGCGAACTGGCCCGCACCGAGTACGGGCTGCGCCGGCTGGTCGCCTCGGCGGCGCTGGCGAACCCGGCCTCGCTGGCGGTGCTCAAGCGCGCCGGTTTCGTGCCGGATCATCGGGTGGAGCTGGACGGGGAGCCCGGCCTGCGGCACGTGCTCGACCTCGGCGCGCCCTACGCCGCCGCGTCCCCGTAGGTGGGCGCTCCGGCCGGCTCGTACGTCAGTTGCAGCGTGCCGTGGGCGTGGGTGACCGACTCGGTGAGCCGCAACGCGCTCGGCACCGTCCCCTCGCCGAACAGGCGCTTGCCGGTGCCGAGCACCACCGGGTACACCCACAGGTTGAGCCGGTCGACCAGGCCGGGGCGCAGCAGCGACTGCACCAGGTCCAGGCTGCCGATCACGTGCACCTCGTCGTGGCGGGCCTTCATCTCGGTGACGCGCTCGGCGAGGTCACCGGACACCAGCGACGAGTTCGCCCAGGCCAGCGGCTCGGTGAGAGTGCGGCTGGCCACGTACTTCGGCACGCCGTTCAGCAGGCCGGTGAAGGGGATGTCCGCTGGCGCCTTCGGCCAGAATCCGGCGAAGATGTCGTACGTCTTGCGGCCCAGCAGCAGCGCGTCCATGCTGCTGGCCTGCTGGAACATCACCGCGCCGGACTTGTCGTCGAGCAGCGGCATCTGCCAGCCGCCGTGGTTGAAGCCGCCCTCGCGGTCCTCGTCGGGCTCGCCGGGCGCCTGCGCCACGCCGTCGAGGGTCAGGAACTCGGTCACGATCAGCTTGCCCATGGGTCCGCTCCTCCGGTTTGCGCTCGTCCCCCGTCAGACCCGTCAACGACCCGCAACTCATCGCCGCCACCGAGCCGATCTACTCGTGCCGGACGAGCCTGAAGGGCAACCCGTCGATCTCCGTGACGTACCCGATCACCGGCACCGGGTTCCTCAGTTCCGCGATCTCGACAAGCAATGCGGTGGCAGTGCCGGCGTAGGGCTGGGGCGGGTCGATCAGGGCGGTATCGCAGACCACCGTCGGCCACTGCTCGGGAGGACCGTCGTCCAGGTGCCAGCAGAGCAGATAGTCGAGGTTCACGGCTCCCCAGACCCGGAGGTCTCCCGGTGAGGTGCCGAAGTGGTACGGGAACCCTCCTGTCCACTCCGCCCTCTCGTTCATCGCGTGATGCCAGTTCCGCGCGTACCGGAGGAATTCCGGTACGCCCCAGTCGGAAGGATGAAGCACTTCCAGGAAGCCGATGTTGCCGTGTGGAAAGCGCTCGACGAAGCGTCGGTAGTCCTCGGGAAAGGGATGGCCTGCCGCCTCGGTGAGAGCCGGCCAGTCGATCTCCGTCTCCGTCGACCCGTCCCAGTCGAACAGGTCGGCGAGTCGATCCACGGTCGGCGAAGCATTCGGTGTCATTCGGCTTCCTCCGGCAGATGATCGTTGGTCGGGTGCACGTCCCACCTCGCCTTCACCGTAAGATCATTCTCTTCGGCAGGCGTACGCCTCCGGAGTCCTCGAAGGCGGATTCGCCATGATCCCCGATCGGACTGAGGTAAGCGACCTCCTGGAGAAGGCGCTGGCGGGTGTGGCCGCCACGTTCCAGGGCATGACGGCGCACCGGCAGGAGTCCAACTGCGAGTGCCACTGGGGCAGCGCGGAGGAACTGGCACTGCTGAAGACGCCGGACGTGCCGCTCGACGAGGACCTGCTCCGTCGCACGTACTGGACCACGGACTGGCGCTATCCCGGCCCGCTGCTGCGCCGGATCCTGCCCCAACTGACCCGGAGCCTCGTGGCGGGCCGCGTGATGCCGATGGCCGGGATGGACAGCCTCGGGTACTTCTTCACCACCGCCCGCTGGCAGGAGTGGCCCGTCGGGCAACGGAGCGCTCTGCGGGAGTTCCTGGACGCCTGGTGGCTGCACATCCTGGTCGAGCCCGACGCGAAGGTGCCCGCCCATGAGGCGCTGGCGTTCGTCGCCGAGACCACCACCACGCTCAGCCCGTGGTTGGCCGTCTGGACGGAGTCGCTGGTCGACGCGGTGGCTCGACGGCGGCTGGCCACCGCCGTGGAGGAGTGGATGGACGACCTGCTGGGCGACAGGCTCCCCTGGTCGACTTGGCAGAAGGAGGACACGTGGGACGCCGCGCTGTCGCTATGGGTGATACGGCACGCGCCTGCCGTACTGCGGGAGCACAACGCGTCGAGCGACGTGTCCGATCACATCGGCCTGCTCAGCCTGCCCTACGCCGATCGGTGGGACAGATAGCCATCGTGATGACGCGCCCGACGCTCATGGCACCAAGCGGTGGGAGCCCCGGCGACGGCTACGTCCATGGCGCGGACCGCATCTGGATCGGCTGGTAGGCCAAGGCCCGGTCGACAACCTCGGCAGCCGCCCAACTCATCGTCGTCCGCGTAGTCGACACTCATGATCCGCTCGACGAGGGCGACGGCCTCGTCCCAGGTCAGCTTTGCTGCCAGTTCGCTCACCTCGGAGCGGAGGCTACGGAACGTCGAAGGCCCTGGCTAGGACTCACGTCCTGACCAGGGCCTCTCGCGTGGAGCGGGTGACGGGAATCGAACCCGCACTGTCAGCTTGGGAAGCTGATGTTCTGCCATTGAACTACACCCGCAGCGGCACCACTCTACCTGAAGGGCACCACCCCCGTGCAGTCAGGTGCGCGCGCCACCTCGGCGAGGTGGCGGCATCGGCGGGCGGTTGACCCCGCCACCTCCCCGAACTGGAGTGGATCAAGCACTCACCGGAGCCGGTCGGCACGAAGTTGCACGTCGGAAACGTATGGGCGTTCTCAAATGCGTCGATGCGATGTAACGTCTGCCCCACGTTTCCGAACCGGCGTGACACACCCCCTGCCACGCCGTCAGAAAGAGGTGGGCCCATGGGACTCCGTCCCAACCTGCTGACCCGGCGTACCGCCGGTGTCGCGACGTCGACCCTCGCGCTGCTGCTCAGCACCGCCGCCGTCGGCGTCGTCCCCGCTGCTTCGGCCTTCTCGGCCGCCCCGGCCGGCGTCTGCGCCGAGCCGGCTGACGCCCACGCCGACGAGCACGCGAACGCTCGCGTCGCGAAGGGCGGCAACGCCAAGCTCGACCCCAACCACCTGACCGCCAAGCAGGTCAAGGACCGGGAGGCCGACCTCGCCGCCGCGCAGCGCGAGCGGGCCAACTTCCGGACCGGCGCCGTCGCCCCGCTGGCCACCGTGACGATCCCGGTCGTCGTGCACGTCATCCAGGAGAACAGCACCCGGGCCGGCGGCAACATCACCGACTCGATGATCAACCAGCAGATCACCGTGCTGAACCAGGCGTACGCGGGCTCGACCGGCGGCGCCGCCACCGCGTTCGGGTTCCAGCTCACGAAGATCAACCGGGTGACGAACCCGTCGTGGTACCCGATCGTGCAGGGCTCCTCCGCCGAGCGCTCGATGAAGACCTCGCTGCGCGAGGGCGGCAAGAACACGCTGAACATCTACCTGGGCGAGCTGAGCGACAGCCTGCTGGGCTGGGCGACGTTCCCGAAGCGGACGCTGGACAAGATGGACGGCGTGGTCGTGCTGAACGAGTCGCTGCCCGGCGGCACCGCGACCAACTACAACCAGGGTGACACCGGCACCCACGAGGTCGGCCACTGGCTGAACCTCTACCACACCTTCCAGGGCGGCTGCTCCGGCTCGGGCGACAGCGTCTCCGACACCCCGGCCGAGGCGTCCCCGGCGTACCAGTGCCCGACCGGCCGCGACACCTGCTCGACCGCCGGCAAGGACCCGATCACCAACTTCATGGACTACACGTACGACTCCTGCATGTACCAGTTCACCGCCGGCCAGGCGAGCCGCATGCTCACCGCGTGGAACGCCTACCGCGCAGCCTGACCGTCGTACCGCGTACCGATGCCGGCCCTGTCCTCGGACGGGGCCGGCACCGTTCGTCGTGGGCCAAGTCAGGCGGCCGGGCGTCGGGTGTCGAAGCCGTGCCGGCCGCGCCGGCCCTCGGCGGCGAGCGGGTCGCGCCGGGCCGGCGCGTCGCCGCGGGGGTCGAGCCAGACCCGCACCTGCGGCGGGGCGGCGCCGGGCTGGGCCACCGGGTCGCGCCGGGTCAGCATCGCCACCTCGACGGTGAACTCGAACAGCCGCCAGTCGCCCTGCGGCGACGCGCGGGCGATCCGGGCCAGCCGCGTCACGGTGGCCGGGTCGGTCACCGGCCGTGCGCGCCCCGCGATGTACGCCTCGTCGTCGCTCTCCTCCGGCGGGAACGAGTGCAGCGCGTAGCGGCCGTCGCGTTCGAGGTCGCGTCGCTTCGGCGAGTCGATGACGAAGCACCAGAGGCCGTCGGCGGTGATCACCGGGGAGACCGGGTGGACGCGGGGGCCGCCGTCGGCGCGGACCGTGGCGAGGTAGCCGAAGCCCGGCCCGTACTGCTGCATAAGGAGGCGGATCTCGCCGGCGAGGCGGGGCTCGTCGGCGGCGAATTCGGACCAGGAAGCCATGTGGACACTCTATCGAACACGTGTACGAAGATGTAGTGCGACACGCAGGTCACCCGTACCGGTCGCTATGGTGTTCCGATGCTGCTCTCCGACCGCGACCTGATCTCCGAGATCAAGGCCGGCACGCTCGCGCTGGAGCCCTTCGAGCCCACGCTGGTGCAGCCGTCGAGCATCGACGTACGCCTGGACCGGCTGTTCCGGGTCTTCAACAACCACCTCTACACGCACATCGATCCGTCGGTCCAGCAGGACGACCTGACCTCGATGGTGGAGGTGCCGGAGGGGCAGCCGTTCGTGCTGCACCCGGGCGAGTTCGTGCTCGCCTCCACGCTCGAGGTGATCTCGCTGGGTGACCAGCTCGCCGGCCGGCTGGAGGGCAAGTCGAGCCTGGGGCGGCTGGGGCTGCTGACCCACTCGACAGCCGGTTTCATCGACCCGGGCTTCTCCGGTCACGTCACGCTGGAGCTGTCGAACGTGGCGAACCTGCCGATCACGCTCTGGCCGGGCATGAAGATCGGGCAGCTCTGCATCTTCCGGCTCTCCTCGCCGGCCGAGCACCCGTACGGCTCGGCCGTCTACGGCTCGCGTTACCAGGGGCAGCGCGGTCCGACGCCGAGCCGGTCCTGGCAGAGCTGGCGCACCTGGCCGACGCGCTGACCGCGCCCGCAGTTGTTAATAGGGGCCCCCTCCTCTACCGGAGGCGTTAAGAGGGGGCCCTTCCTTACACCCGGCCGTAGCTGTTGATGTCGCCGTCGTCGACCCGCTTCATGGTGATCGGCTTGCCGGACTGGGAGGCGTGCACCACCCAGCCGTCACCCACGTACATCGCCACGTGGTGCAGGTCGCCGTAGTAGAAGACGAGGTCACCGGCGCGCAACTCGGCCCGGCTGATCCGCTTCGTCACGCCGTGCTGCTGGCGTGCGCTGTGCGGCAGCGAGACGCCGCCCTTCGCCCAGGCGGCCATGGTGAGGCCCGAGCAGTCGAAGTGGTCCGGTCCGGCCGCGCCCCAGACGTAGATCTTGCCGATCTGGGCGCAGGCGAACTTGACCGCCGCTCCGGCCGGGCCACCGGGGTAGCCGGACGGACAGGGCGCCGGGCGCAGCGGGCCGCCGCCACCCTTGCCGTACACAGTGAGCCGCAGCTTCTCCAGCTTGGCGATCTCGGCGTCGATCTGCTTCTTCTTCGCCGCGAGCTGGGCCTCGGTACGCGCCAGCCCGGCGACCATCTCGTCCAGCGGCTTCTTCTTCGCCGCCAGCTCGTCGCGCAGCGCGGCGACGGAGCGCACCTGCTCGTGCTGGCGGTGCGCGAAGCGGTCGAGCAGCTCCAGGCCGTTGACCAGGTCACCGGGCGAGCGGCTGCCCAGCAGCGCGTTGACTGTGGAGAGGTTGTCGCCCTTGTAGGCGTCGGCGGCGAGCCCGCCGACCTGGCCGAGGGCGGCGTCCACCCGGGCCTGGAGGGGTGCGATCTGGCGGCCGAGCGCGTCGGCCTGCTTGCGCCGCGCGGCGAGCTGCTCACGTACGGCGTTGACCTGTTCGATGACCGGTTCGAGCTTGTTCCAGTCGCGGTCGATCTGGGCCTCGATCTCGGCGACCGAGGGTTCGGCGTGTGCCGCCGTGGCGCCGCCGGTCAGGACGACTGCGGTGCCGACCAGGGCGGCGAGGGCTGTGGTGAAGCGGGACCAGCGGGTACGCGGCACAGCCGTGGACCGGTCGACCGACCGGCTCGACGACGGCCGCGGGGCATGGAGTGCCACCGGGCGTCCGTACTCCTTCTTCCGTACCGCCTACCGGGTTAGCTGACGGATTCGGGCGGGAAGGGAGCCGCCCTACCGCATCGCTGCGGATTCACCCCAGGTACCTGGTTCCCCGGCTCGCCCGGAGGCGACTCGGCGGTGTCGGACCGTCACCGACCGGGTTGGACGGTGAGACGTGCGGCCGACGATTCACCAGAGTAGGGACCACCGTTATCGATCCGCAACTTCCAGCGCCGTGACACTCCGTACGCGATGCGGGGCCGCACCGAGGATAGAGGTGAAATTTTCTTTCAAGGCTGATTACCCACTGGAAAGCTATTGACCCTCGCGGGTGTGCGGAGTGAGGGTGGAGACGCAGTGACCCCCATCCCTGTCCAGGAGGTTCGATGCACCTCTCCGCCCCGCCGTCGGGCAGACGGATACTGCTCGCCGCCGCAGTGGCGACAGCCACCGCGCTGGCGACGACCGGCCCGGTGACCGCCGCGCCGGACACGTCCGCGCCCGCGAGCGACAGGCAACAACAGTACGCCGCCGCCGCGGCCGAGTACGGCGTGCCGCAGAACGTACTGCTCGGCGTCTCCTATCTGGAGTCCCGCTGGGACACCCACACCGGACAGCCGAGCACCAGCGGTGGCTACGGCCCGATGCACCTGACCGACGCCGCGCACATCCTCGCCATGCCGGGCAGCGCCCACGTCGACGAGGACGAGGACCCGCGCGGCGACGACTCCCGCCCGCTGAAGCTCGACCCGGCCACCGCCGCCGCACCGGAGCGGGAGACCCCGCTGCCGCCCGCCTCGCTCCAGACGCTCGACGCCGCCGCCGCGCTCACCGGGCTCGACGCGGGCACGCTGCGCACCGACCCGGCCGCGAACATCCGCGGTGGCGCGGCGCTGCTGGCGTCGTACCAGAAGGCGCTGGGTGGGCCGTGCGTGACACCGAGTTTCGCTTACCGCCCTGCGCGGGTCGCCCGTCGTCGCGGGACCTTCGACCGTGCCGGAGCACGGTGACCAGCGGTCTTTGGGTGGAACTACCGCACCAGGTTACGCGACGTACGCCGCAGCACCAAATCGTGCCGAGTGCTCCCGGTCACCCGTCGCTCAGGCCCGGGTACGCCGCGCCCAGGCGTAGCCGGTCAGCGCCACCGCCGCCCAGAGCGCCGCCCAGCAGGTCAGCAGCAGACCCTCGCCGGCCGCGACCGGCCCGGTGAGCGCCCGCGCGGTCGCCATCACCGGCGGGGCCAGCCACGGCACGACCGAGCCGGACAGCCCGAGCACCACGACCCCGACCGCGCCGGTGACCAGCACCGCGACCCCGTAGCCGGCGCTGCGCGTCACCGCCCGGCTGGCGAGCGCGCCGAGCGCCACCGCCGCCGGCAGCGCGAGCAGGTGTGCCCAGAGCCCCAGGGCCACCCCGGCGAGCACCGGCCGCTCCCCCGGCCCGACGGCAGCGGTGACCCCGCCCAGCGGCCACGGCAGCGCCAGCGCCAGCAGCACCACGGCGAGCCCCGCCACCAGCGCCGCGATCAGCCCGGCCGCCCGTTCCCGGGCCGGGCCGGCCACCACCCGGGCCATCCGGCGCTGCACGTCGGGTTCCACGTCCAGCAGGATCTTGGTCTGCCAGGCCAGCACCGGGAACAGCACCACGGCGGAGACGCCGTAGGCCTCCGCCGGTCGGGCCCGGCCACCGCCGTAGAGGACGCCGAGGACGAGCAGGCCGGCCAGGACCGGCGCGAGCGCCCGTCCGGTACGCAGGAAGCCGGCCAACCGCAGCCGGACCAGCGCGATCACCGGGTCACCTCGGACGCCGGCCCGGGCCGGGCGGAGCCCTCGGCCTCGGCACCGGCCTGGTCCGGGGAACCAGCGGCGGACGCGCCGCCCGGCCCGCCGGTGCCCGACGGGCCGGCGGAGGCCGGCACCGGGTGCGTGGCCGGGGGCGGGACGGCGTGTTCGCGTACCCGAAGGATCTGGTGGCCGTCGGCGCGCAGGCGGGCGACGGCGGCGGCCAGCCCGGCGGCCGGCACCGCGAGCTCGACCACGGCGACGGCCGCGCCGCCCGACGACGCCTCCTCGGTCACCGTGCCGCCGGTGACCGACAGGTGCCGAGCGCCCGGGAGCCGGACCGTCTCGCCCCGGTGGTCGCTGACCAGCACCGTGCCGCCGCCGGCCAGCACCTCACCGATGATCTCGGGGACCGCCTCGCGGGCGGTGGCGTCCAGCCCCTCCCAGGGCTCGTCGAGCACCAGCAGGCCGGGCGGGCGCAGCAGCGCCTGAGCCAGGCCGACCTTCTGCGCGGTGCCCTTGGACAGCCGCGGCAGGCGTACGTCGTGGAAGGGAGTCAGGCCCAGCCGCTCCACCCAGTGGCGCACCGCCCGGTCGGCGACGGGGCCGGGCAGGCCGGCGACGCGGCCCATCGCGGACAGGTAGGCCCCGACGGTGAACGGCTGGTCGGCGGGGAAGCGTTCCGGCACCCAGCCGACGACCGGCGGCCGGTCGGTGACCCGGCCCCGGCCCGGGCGCAGCACCCCGGCGGCGAGCTGGAGCAACGTGGACTTGCCGGCGCCGTTGCGGCCCAGCACCACCGCCGCCTCACCCGGGCCGACCGCGACGTCGACCTGCCGCAGCACCCACGGGCCGTGCCGGTGGTAGCGGAGCCAGACGCCGTCGAGCCGCATGCGCCCGAGCGTGCCACACCGGACAGACGGACGGGGCCCCGCCACAGCGTGGTGGCGGGGCCCCGTCCGGGAGTACGCGTGCTCAGCCCTCGGCCGAGCCCTCCTGGAAGTTCTTCACGACCTTCGGGTCGACCGGGACGCCCGGGCCCATCGTGGTGGTGAGGGTGACCTTCTTGAGGTACGTGCCCTTGGCCGCGGACGGCTTGGCCCGCAGCACCTCGTCCAGCACCGCGGCGTAGTTGTCCACCAGCTGGTTCTCCGAGAAGGAGGCCTTGCCGATGATCAGGTGCAGGTTGGAGTGCTTGTCCACCCGGAAGGTGATCTTGCCGCCCTTGATGTCCGAGACGGCCTTGGTGACGTCCATGGTCACGGTGCCGGTCTTCGGGTTCGGCATCAGACCGCGCGGGCCCAGGATCCGCGCGATCCGGCCGATCTTGGCCATCTGGTCGGGCGTGGCGATCGCCGCGTCGAAGTCCAGCCAACCGCCCTGGATGCGGGCGACCAGCTCGTCGGTGCCCACCTCGTCCGCACCCGCGGCGACGGCCTCCTCGGCCTTCGCGCCGGCGGCGAAGACGATCACGCGGGCGGTCTTACCGGTGCCGTGCGGCAGGTTGACCGTGCCGCGGACCATCTGGTCCGCCTTGCGGGGGTCGACGCCGAGGCGCATCGCGACCTCGACCGTGGCGTCGAACTTGGTGTTGGTGGTGTCCTTGGCCAGCTTGACGGCCTCGACGGGGGTGTAGAGCTTCGACCGGTCGATGACCTCGGCGGCCTTGCGGTAGCTCTTGCTGCGCTGCATTTCTGGTGACTCCTGTGGTCTCTGGCGGGCGCGCGGCGTGCGCGGCCCTCCCACGAACAGAAAGATCGGGTGGAGCGGTGGAGCGAGATCAGTCGGCGACGGTCAGGCCCATCGACCGGGCGGTGCCGGCGATGATCTTCTCGGCCTGGTCGATGTCGTTGGCGTTGAGGTCGGCCATCTTCTTCTCGGCGATCTCACGCAGCTGGGCGCGGGTGACCGAGCCGACCTTCTCCTTGTGCGGGACGCCCGAGCCCTTCTGCACGCCGGCGGCCTTGATCAGCAGCCGGGCGGCGGGCGGGGTCTTCAGCACGAAGGTGAACGTGCGGTCCTCGTAGACGCTGATCTCGGCGGGGACGATGTCGCCCCGCTGGGACTCGGTCTGCGCGTTGTAGGACTTGCAGAACTCCATGATGTTCACGCCGTGCTGGCCGAGCGCGGGGCCGACCGGCGGCGCCGGGGTGGCCTGGCCCGCCGGGAGCTGAAGCGTGAACGTCTTGACGAGCTTCTTCTTCGGAGGCATGTCTCTTCCTGGGGCTTGGAACTGGGATTCTCGCCGGTCCGCGGGCGCGCACGGTCAGCACGGTGCGGACAGCCGACGTTCTAGGGTAGCGCAGCCGTCGGCCACCCTCCGCGCCGAGGTCGGCGGGCGGCGAAACGGCGCACCGGCGGCCACCCCGAAAGGGGCGGGCCGCCGGTGCCGACGTACGTCAGATCTTGGCGACCTGGTTGAAGTTCAGCTCGACCGGCGTCTCCCGGCCGAAGATCGACACCAGCACCTTGAGCTTCTGCTGGTCGGCGTTGATCTCGCTGATCGTCGCCGGCAGCGACGCGAACGCGCCGTCGGTGACGGTGACCGAGTCGCCGACCTCGAAGTCGAGGACCTTGACCTCGGGCTTGGCCTTCTTCTGCTCGGTCTCGACCGCCGGGGCCAGCCACTTGAGAACCTCGTCGAGGCTCAGCGGCGCCGGCCGGTCGGCCCGGTCGGTGGCGCCGACGAAGCCGGTGACCCCCGGGGTGTTCCGGACGCAGGAGTAGGACTCGGCGGTCAGCTCCATCCGGACCAGGATGTAGCCCGGGAAGACCTTCGCCTGGACCTGCGACCGCTTGCCGTTCTTGACCTCGACCTCTTCCCGGGTCGGCACCTCGACCTGGTAGATGAAGTCCTCCATGTCGAGGGAGGTGATCCGGGTCTCGAGGTTGGTCTTGACCTTGTTCTCGTAGCCGGCGTACGAGTGCACCACGTACCAGTCGCCGGGCGCGTAGCGCAGCTTCTGGCGCAGCTCGGCGACCGGGTCGAAGTCCTCGTCCGGGGCCGGCTCGGTGGTCGGGAACTCCGGCTCGCTGGCGGCCTCGACCGACTCGTTGTTGGCCGCCGTCGCCACCGTGGACTGGTCGTCCGGGGTTCCGGCGGTCTCGTCGTACTCAGGCACGCTCGCTCACTTCCGTCAGTATCGCTGTCCGCTGGTCAGCTGGGCTCGCCGAAGACCCACAGCACCGCCTTGGCGAAGCCGTAGTCCAGGCCGGCCACGATCGCCAGCATCACCGCGACGAAGGTGACCACCACGGCCGTGTAGGTCAGCAGCTCCTTGCGGGTCGGCCAGATGACCTTACGCAGCTCTGCCACGACCTCGCGGAAGAACCGCGCGATGCGGGCGAACAGCCCGATCCGCTCGGTGTCCTTGCGGGTCTTCCGGCCCTCGGCCGGCTCGGCCTGCGCCCGCTTGCGGGTCGCCGTGCCGCCCCGGGAGACCGGCTCGTCCGCGTCGGTGGCGTCGTCGTCGGCCACGTCGTCGACGGTCGCGTCGTCGTTCAGACGCTCGTCGCCGTCGTCCTCGCCGCGGCGCTTGCTCTCGGCCACTTCGCCCTCCGTGCGGGTATGGGGTCGCACGCCGGGCGGCGTGCGCGGCGTGTTGGTCACGCCGGCCGGACCAACCGTCCCGCGACGGGCCGCGGCCGGCGGACCGGCCGGGAGGGCCCGAACGCCTCGGAACCACCCCACCGATGCCACCACCACGGGCCGGACGCCACCGGTGAGGGTGGCGCGACCCACGGAACGGTCAGGCCTGAGGCGCAGGGGTGACAGGACTTGAACCTGCAGCCTGCGGTTTTGGAGACCGCTGCTCTGCCAATTGAGCTACACCCCTGTGCGGCAACTCACCTCCACCCGGACACGCTGTGCCGAGCGGGGGTCACTTGCCCCACGGCGGACCAGTGTACGGGTAGTCGTGCGACTTTCCCAACCGGTCTGCCCCTCGCGCGTCGGACGAACCCTCAGCGCGTCGTGCGGATCAGAGCCCGAGCCTGCGACAGCACCTTCTCGCCCTGGCAGGTGGCGGTGATGTCGAGCCTGGTCAGACCCGCATCGGTGACCTCCTTGACCACCGCGGACACCTCGATCTCGGTGCCCTCGTCGGTGTCCGGGACGACCACCGGGCGGGTGAACCGGACACCGAAGTCGACCACCGCGTCCGGTGCGCCGGCCCAACCGGCCACCGCCCGGCCGACCAGCGCCATGGTGAACATGCCGTGGGCGATGACGCCCGGCAGGCCCACGCCGGTGGCGGTGCGGTCGCTCCAGTGGATCGGGTTGAAGTCGCCCGAGGCGCCCGCGTAGCGGACCAGGTCCGCGCGGGTCACCCGGAACGTCTGGGTGGGCAGCTCCATGTCCTCAGCCCTCTCCGCGTACGACGATCTTGGACCACACGGCGACCACCGGCTCACCGTCCACGGTGCTCACGTCCGTGCGGGTGGTCAGGAAGCCGTGCCCGCCCCGGGTGGTGACCTCCTCGATGGTGTTCACGCACACCAGTTCGTCCCCGGCCACCACCGGCCGGGTGTACGCGAACCGCTGGTCGCCGTGCACCACACGGCTGTAGTCGACGCCGAGCGCCGGATCCTCGACGATCTGCCGGTTCGCCGCCATCGTGACGACCACGGGGAACGTCGGGGGCGCCACCACGTCGCGGTGGCCCAGCGCCCGGGCCGCCTCGGGGTCGTGGTGGGCCGGTTCGGTGGCACCGACGGCGGTGGCGAACTCGCGGATCTTTTCTCGGCCCACCTGATAGGGGGCGGTCGGCGGGTACGTCCGGCCGACGAAGGACGGGTCCAGGGACATGCCGCCGAACCTACACGGAAAACACGAACGCCGATCCGCCCGGTCGGGCGGCCCGGAGGCCACCCGTCAGGTGGATCGGCGTTCGAGAAGCTGCTGCGAACCGGCTGCGCCGGCAGCGGTCAGCGGGTCTCGCGGTGGACGGTGTGCTTGCCGTCCCGGGGGCAGAACTTCTTCAGCTCGATGCGGTCCGGGTCGTTACGACGGTTCTTGCGCGTGATGTAGTTGCGCTCCTTGCACTCCACACACGCCAAAGTGATCTTCGGCCGGACATCGGTCGCCTTCGCCACGGCGGAGTGCCTTCCTCGCTCACGGATAACAACTACGGCGTGTCAGCGTACGCGCTGACGACGCGGACATGCAAAGTGGGCGCCTGTGGCGCCCATCCCACCGGCCACCGGGCTGGGCCCGGAGGACGAGAGTAGCGGTGGCCGGACTTGAACCGGCGACACAGCGATTATGAGCCGCTTGCTCTGCCATCTGAGCTACACCGCCGTGGCGGGTCCAGCCGGACCCTCTGAGCCCCCTTACGGAATCGAACCGTAGACCTTCTCCTTACCATGGAGACGCTCTGCCGACTGAGCTAAGGGGGCCTGCCCGATCACCCCGGGGGGTGTCGCGCAGGGGAAACAGTACACGACCGCGTCGCGCAGGTGAAATCGGATCCCCCGGGTGCGTGTCCGCCCTGGTCAGGGCACCACTCGCAGGCGCGGCAGCTCCCCCGCGACCACCGTCTCCGGGTCGACCTGGGCGCCGAACCAGGCCTCCAGCCGCTCGTACGGCAGAGGGCGGCTGAACAGGAAACCCTGGCCGATCTCGCAGCCGATGTCCTGGAGCAGCTCCAGCGTCAGCTCGCTCTCCACGCCCTCGGCCACCACCGCCAGGCCGAACTGCTGGGACAGCGTCACCACCGCGTTGACGATCGCCAGGTCGCCCGGATCGGTCGCCATGCCCTGCACGAACGACCGGTCCACCTTCACCTCGTGCACCGGCAGCCGACGCAGTTGCGCCAGCGACGAGTTACCGGTGCCGAAGTCGTCGACCGAGAGCCGGACACCGAGGTCACGAAGGCTGCGCAGGGTCGGTATGGGACGTTCGGTGCCGTCCAGGACACCCGCCTCGGTGACCTCCAGCGTCAGCCGCTGCGGCGGTACGCCGTACTCGGCCAGCAGGTCGCGTACCAGCGCCGGGAAGTGCTGGTCGGTGAGCGTACGCGCGGCGAGGTTGACCGCGACGGACAGCGGCTGTTCGCCGTGGCTCCAGTCGCGGCTGCGCCGCAGGCTCTCCCGGAGCACGAACTCGGTGAGCCGGCCGAGCTGGCCGGTGTGCTCGGCCACCGCCACGAAGTCGTCGGGGGCGACAGTGCCGTGCGCCGGGTGCTCCCACCGGGCCAGGCACTCCACACCCACCAGGCGGCGGTCCCGCAGCGTGACCTTGGGTTGGAAGTAGACCTCCAGCTCGCCCTCGTCCAGCGCCCGTTGCAGGTCGCCGGCGAGGCCGAGCCGGCGCAGCGACCGGGACTCCAGCGCCGGACTGTAGAGCTGCACGCTGCCCGGCACCGACTTGGCCGCGGTGGCCGCCAGGTCGACGCGTTGCAGCAACGCCACCGCGTCGCTGCCGTGGTCCGGGTGGACGGCCACCCCGACGACAGTGTCGACGTCCAGGGTCAGCGAGTCGAAGACCATCTCGTCGCGGATCTGCTCCCGCAGCTGGGCCGCCAGCTCCAGGGCCGCCTCGGTGCTCTCCAGCCGGAGCGTCACCAGGAACTCGTCCCCGCCGGCCCGGCCGACGAGCGCCGAGGAGGGCGCGCACGCCCGCAGCCGCTCGGCCACCTCCATGAGCACCTTGTCACCGGCGGCGTGGCCCAGCGACTCGTTGACCTGGCGGAGCCGGTCGACGTCGAAGAGCAGCAGCGCCACCACCTCACCCGGCGCGCGGATCTTGACCGCCTCCGCCACCGACGAGGTGAGGCGCCGCCGGTTGGGCAGCCCGGTGAGCGCGTCGTGGTCGGCGTCGTGCCGCAGCCGGTCGACCAGGCGGGAGTTCTCCAGCGCCACCGCGGCGTGCGCGGCGACCGTCTCGAACACGGGGATGTCACCGGGGGCGAAGTGGCCGATGTCGCTGAGCCGGTTGGTCACCTCCAGCGTGCCGATCACGGCCTGGCCGGAGCGCAGCGGCACGACGATGGCGTCCTTGACCCGCTCCTCCCCCGCGGCCTGCCGCAACGCCGGATCTCCGCCGAGCCAGCGGCCGATCGAGAGGGTACGACCCTTCTTGTGCACCTGCTGGCGCAGGCTCGCCGGAGTGGGCGCCAGGTCCAGCAGGCCCGGCGTGTCCACCCGGGCGGTGAGCAGCACCTCGGGATGCCGCCCCTGGGCGGGCAGCCAGAGCGTCGCGTACTCGGCCTGCATCAGCGCGCGCACCCGGTCGAGCAGGATGTCGGCGAGCGACCGCTCGGTGCCGGAGGCGAGGAGACGGGTCAGCTCGTACATCCCGGCCAGCGTCCGGTGCTGCCGGAAGAACTGGGAGTAGGAGCGGTAGACCAGGACCAGGCCGCTGAAGAGGGCGGCGAGCAGCAGCGCCGACCACCACGTCGTCTTCAGGGCGATCAGGACGAGCAGGCCGATCGCCACGTTGATGCCGGCGGTGAGCAGAGCCGTCGGCATGCTGCGCAGCGCGTCCCGCCCGGCCTGCCAGCCCTGGAGCAGCACGTGCACGCCGACCACGCTCACGAGGCTGACCAGCGTGACCACACAGACGGCGAGGAACAGCGAGCCCCAGGTGCCCGGCCCGACGTTCTTCAGCGGCGGCAGTGCCAGGAGTACGAGGCTCGCCAGCGAGGTGGCGGCGGCGGCCTTGGCGACGTTGAACCAGAGCTTCGCCGCACCGAAGCGATGCGAGGCGCTCCAGATCAGCACCGAGAGCGTGTAGATCAGGACGACACTCAACGGGGGCAGGAAGTAGAGCGCCACGATCAGTGGCACCTCGGTGAGCGTCACGCCCACCGACTGGCGCCGGACGTAGACGTTCAGCACCGCGAAGCTGATCCCCGCCATGACGACGAAGAACACGAAGGCGAGCGGCCACTTGCCGAACGGGTGGTCCGCCACCAGGGCGATGCACGTGCTGAAGACCACCGCCAGCAGCGCCAGAGGGGCGGTGACGAGCCAGGCACGTTCCGTTGACCTACGAGGTCGGCCCTGGCTTGCCATGCCCCTCCTACCCGAGACGTCGTCCGCCGGCTAGCGGACGACTCGATGATTCAGCGCGGGGTGTCCATCGTCCAGACGATGTCGGCGAGTTGCACCGCACCGGTACCGGGAAGGATGCCGAAGGCACCTGCGACGGCGGCGAGCACGAGGAGCGAGCCAAGCAGCCGGCCCAGCGTTCGACCAGACATGATTGCTCCTGTCGGGAGATTGCCACAGGGATGGTGAAGGTTTCCCGATCGTGCCACAAGCCCGAGGGGCAGAAAAGCGGAGAGGACCCGCCCAGCCCGAGTAGCTGTCAGGTTCCGCCGTTCGGCCCGGCCACCCACGACACGCAGCCAGGTCATGGGGGTGAAGGGACATCCGCCGCTTCGTCCACTGCGGATTCCCACCTTCACCCACGAAGGGGATCAAGTCACGCGAAACCCCACCCCACCAACCCCGGGCCACCCGGCCGGCTCCGCCTGGCCGATCCGTCCGGTGGACCGCCACCGGACCCGCGGGCATTGACCACCATACCTGCCCCTGTCATGAACGCCAGAGGATGATTCCCTCATTCACGCCCGAACAGCTCAGGGTGCACCAGACGGCCGCCAGGGCCCCGGGGCCGGGTTGTCGCCGGACGGCAGGCGGTGGCCGATATCGGGATGACCGGTCCGGCTCCGGCGGCGGACCATGTGCCGGTGCCCGTCGACGACCCGCTCACTCGCCTCCAGGACGCCACCGCCCTCTGGAGCATCCGCCAGGGCACGGCAGCCGAGGTAATCGAGGCTGCCTGCGACTGCCTCGTGGCAGGCGTCGACAGCCCGTCGCTGCGAATCCTGGCCGGCGTCTCACCCGCGGCCGGCAGTCAGGAACTGATCCAGTGGCTCGAACCGACCCTCGACGAACTCGGCCTGACCTACTTCCCCGAAGGCGGTCAGGAGGGTGAGGACGCTGCCGTACGCGTCATGGCGACCAGGCTTCTCGCCGACGCTCTCTCCGCGCGCGAGCTGGCACGGTGGGCCCACTCGGTGATCGGACACGACGGCACGCCGCTCGCGGAAGAGCTGGTGATGCTCGACGACGTCTACGACACGCTGGAGTACGGCGAGGAGACCGAAGCGGACATCGATGCACGCGTTCTCGCCGAAGCGCGGCATTTGACCGCGGGCCACCACTGATCGCCCACGTCCAGGGGCGTCACTTCTCCGGCAGGGTCAGACCGTCCGGCGGATCCTCCATGAGCCCATCGTCGAATCTCGGCGGAACCTGGAATCTGGCCGTACGGAAGGAGACTCTCCCACCACAGAACGTCACGTAGTTGAAGAACACCTCCCCACCGCTGAATGTGGTTCTCTCAAAAGAAACCACCCCACCACTGAACCGCGCCCCGCTGAAGATGACGGACCCGTCACTGGACGCCGGCTGCACGAAGGTCACCTGCTCGCCCTTCGGCCACGTCACATGGACAGCCTTCCCGCCACTGGCCGTCACCCTGTCGAAGAACACCTTCCCAGCACTGAACGTCGCCCGGTCGAAGAGCACCTCCCCGCCACTGAAGCTCGTGAGGCCGAAGAACACCTCCCCACCGATGAACGACGCACCGAAGAAGGAGACCTGCCCGCCGCTGAACGAGGCGCCGCTGAAGGAGACTCTTCCGCCGCTGAACGACGCGCCGACGAAGGAGACCTTTCCGCCGCTGAACGACGCGCCGCCGAAGGACACGTCCCCACCGACGAACGTCGCACCGTCGAAGTAGACGCCCCCGCCACTGAAATTCGCCCCCGACAAGTCCCCGCCGTCGAAGACGGCACCAGTGAAGTCGACGTCGTAGCCGCACCAGGAGGCCGCGTCGTCCTCGGCAAGGCTCAAGTGCCGCCCAACGAGGCGGACAACGGTATGACGAACCTCCCGCTCCTCACGGGCGGCTCGGACATCGTCCGCATCCCTTACGGGCGCCTGATCCTCATCCTGCCCGGCCGTCTCACCCGGAGCGTCCGGGGGCGGGGTGTAGGGCATGCGGATATAGGCGCAGAGGACATCGATGCACGTCTGCCGCCCCTCCCGCCAGTCGTCAGCAAGGCCTGCCATGGCGTAGACACCTGCCAGGCGTACGGCTCCCTTCTCCGAACCGAGCTGCTCAGATGCCTTGGCGAAGCGTTCGTTGAAGAGCCGGACCCCATTGCGGTCGCTCTCGACCTTTGCCCGCTCGTCGGCCGCTTCGGCGAGAGCCTTGCTGACCTCGGCGCGCAGATCAGCAGCGTGCGCCAGCTGGTGAGCGAACTCGGCCAGCGCGTTCGTGTGCTCCGCCACCCGCTGCCGCCGGTAGGCGACCACCAAGGCGGCGACACCGCCGATCCCCGCCACGACTGCGAAGACAAGTTTCAAGAGATCGAACAGCGTGGCCACAGTGACGGTTTCGTCGCGCTCGAAACCAGGCCAGGCGGCGTACCAGAACGCCGCAACGACCAGCCCTCCGACGAGCAGCAAGGCCGCCACGACCGCCAGGGCGATCGACCGGCGGATGCCCCAGAGCCGCAGCTCCGGCACCGGACTACCGGCGGGGACGGAACCAACCGTGACATGGGGCTCGGGCCGGGCCACGCGCGGCGATTCGGGCGACTCCACCCTCTCCTTCTAGCGCACGCCGTCAATGTCAACGCTCAGCACCTCGCCTGCGGCCAGTAGCCGGTCGCCGGCGTGCTTGGTGGAGTAGCTCCTGACGTACCGTCCTCGGTCCCAGGCCTGACGCCGCCGGCGCCGACAGGGGGCCGGATCGCCGCCCGAGTCCTGATCCGGCCGGCGACGCCGGTAGCTCTCAGTCGATCCCTGCACACACGATTCCGCGAGGCCAGGACTAGACGAACGACAACGGCCCCCGATCAGCATTCCTGCTGGTCAGGGGCCGCATCTGCACCTGGTGGCGGGTAGAGGATTCGAACCTCTGTAGCTTTCGCGACGGATTTACAGTCCGCTCCCATTGGCCGCTCGGGCAACCCGCCAGGGCACCCCACCGCGTCGCAACGCGGCGGCGGAAGCAAGGATAGCGGTTGCCCCCGGCACTGCCGCAACCGGGTACCGTCAGGAGGTCCCACGCTGGTCAGCGGGGGACGGACCAGGACAGACCGCCGGACAGCAGGAGCAGAAGCATGGCAGCGAACCCGTCGTTCGACATCGTGAGCAAGGTCGACCGGCAGGAGGTCGACAACGCCGTCCGCCAGTCGGAGAAGGAGCTCGCGACGCGGTTCGACTTCCGCGGCACCGGCGCGGAGATCTCCTGGTCGGGCGAGGAGGCGATCAGCCTCCAGGCGGAGACCGAGGAGCGGGTCCGGGCCGCGCTGGACGTCTTCAAGGAGAAGTTGGTCAAGCGGAACATCTCGCTGAAGTCGCTCGACGCCGGCGAGCCCCGCCAGTCGGGCAAGATCTTCAAGATCGACGCCAAGGTGGTGCAGGGCATCGACTCGGACAAGGCCAAGGCGATCAGCAAGAAGATCCGCGACGAGGGCCCGAAGGGCGTGCAGGCGCAGATCCAGGGCGACCAGCTCCGCGTCACCGGCAAGAAGAAGGACGACCTCCAGGCCGTCATCACCCTGCTCAAGGGCGAGGACTTCGGTCTGGCGCTCCAGTTCACCAACTACCGGTAAGGCTCGACCACCTGGCAGGTCAGGGCATCGGTCACGCCGTCTGGCCTCGCGGGCTTCGTCGCCACTGGTCGTCGTTCGTCACTGCTGTGTGGCGACCGACGGCCGGGCGGCGACCCCGCACCACCCGCTCAGACAACCGTGAATAAAGCCGGTGCCGGGCATCACTTGATGAGCGCCCGCTGGCGGGGATGTTCTTGACTCTCGACCCGGTCGAGGGCCGACCCTTCCCGGATGACGCCTGAAGAGCCCGCCCAGCAATCAGTCCCGCTCGTGATCGACCTGGAGATGCTGCGGCCGGTACTACGCAGCGGCTGGGGAGCGGACACCTGCGACCCACATGATGTGCGGGATTGGCACGCCGGCAACCCGGCCCGTGGTCAATGCGGAGTGACCGCCCTGATCATTCAGGATCTGCTCGGCGGAGAGCTGATCCTGGGCGAGGTCCTCGCCGGGGACGCCAAGATCGGCTACCACTACTGGAATCGACTGGCCGACGGCCGCGAGGTCGATCTGACGGCCGACCAGTTCCAGCCGCCGGAGCTCGTCGTCGGCGGTCAGGTCCAGCAACGCCCGCCGGGCCCACCTGGGCGATGCCGCCGGCAGTACGAGATCCTGCGGCACCGCGTCTTCGCAGCTCTCTACGGCGGCGAACCGACCCGGCCCGCACAACCGTGACGGCGACGTCGCGACAGACCGCGGTGCAGCCACGACCGGCGGGCCGGAACGCCACGGCCCTCTTCGGCCGTCGGGCGACTTCCTCGGGTACGGGCCGGGCATGAGGTCGGGTGGGAGCCATGACCCCCGCGATGCTCCGCCCCTACCGCCCGGTCCTCGGTCAACCGGTACGACGGACTCGCTCTTGTCGCGGTGACCTGGCTGGCCCTGCAACTCGCCCCGGCCGGGGTCGGCCGGTCGCTTCACGCTCGTGGCGGAGCTTCTGCCGCAGCGGCACCACCTGGCCGCGGCCGTCCGGGACCGAGCAGCCCGGCCCACAGACGACGGTCCGCACGACCAGCAGGGCCGGGTGAAGGCCGGATCGGGTACGACCCGGAGCGTCCTGATCCGGGTGCAACCGGCGGAGCCGCATCGGGGTGTCGTGTGGTGAGAGCGGACACGGGAGGTGGGCATGGACGGCCCCGAGGACTTCGACGCCTTCTACACGGCGACCGCGCGGCGGGTCGTGCACCACGTCTACGCCCTCTGCGGCGACCTGGCCGAGGCCCAGGACGTGACGCAGGAGGCGTACGCGCGGGCCTGGCAGCGCTGGTCGGCAGTCGGGGCGTACGAGGATCCGGAGGGCTGGGTGCGGGCGGTGGCCTGGCGCCTGACGGCCAACCGGTGGCGCGGCCTGCGCCGTTGGTTCGCCGCGCGGGCCCGGCTGGGCCGGGAGACTCCGGCGCCCGGGCCCAACCCGGACCGGGTGGCGTTGCTGGCGGCGTTACGGCGACTGCCCGACGCGCAACGGCAGGTGATCGTCCTGTACCACCTCCACGACCTGCCGGTGGCGGAGATCGCCCGGACCACAGGCATGCCGGAGGGGACTGTCAAGTCGTACCTGTCCCGGGGCCGCGCCGCGCTCGCCGTTCTACTGACCGACGACAAGGAGGAAGTCGATGTCGGCACGCATTGGTGAGGCTCTGCGGGAGTTGGAGCAGGACATGACCGGGCTGCGGCTGCGCCCGGCGGCCGAGGTGCGCGCACGGGGGCGCGCCAGGAGCCGGCGGCGGGCCGCGGTGCTGGCGGGGGTGGCCGCGGTGACCGTCACCGGCGGCGCCGCGACCATGGCGGCGCTGTCCGGACCGGCGGCGCCGATGCCGGCCGCCGGCGGCGCGGCCACACCGTCCGCCACGGCGTCGGCCGCATGTCAGGCCGACCCTCCGGTACGGCTGGACGTCGTGTTCCGGCCGGGCACCGGCTCGCCGCAGATCGGGGAGGTCGACTACCGGATCGGGCAGGCGCGCGGGGACACCGGGCTGCGTTGCGGTGGCAGGACCGTCGCGGCTCGGCCGGACGGCGACGGCCGGGTCGTCCTGTCGGTGCTGCTGGCGCACGGTGAGGATCCGGCGCCGATCCGGGCCGCGGTGGAGAAGCTGCCCGGGGTGGAGCGGGTGGTGACCGCGGGCGGGTGAGCGGTCAGGCGGCGAGCGTCTGCTCGGCGCGTACCGCTGTGGCCTCGGCCCGGGCGATCGGGCCGCCTGGTAGCGCGGCGACCGCGGCCCCGACGGCGACCGCCACCCCGGCGAAGACGAACGCCCAGGAGACGCCGCCGGCGTGGTCGATGATCAGGCCGGCGATCGAGCCGCCGGCGGCGCTCGCCGCCACCGACATGGTCACCACCCAGGTGTACGCCTCGTTCAGCATGCCGGCCGGGGTGATCCGCCCGACGAGCGTGTTCTCCAGGGTGAGCGCGGGGGCGATGGCCGCGCCGCCGAGCACCAGCGCGACGCCGAGCGCGGCCGGGCCGGGCATCACCGCGAAGACGGCGAAGCTGGCCGCGACGGTGCCGAGCAGCCAGGCGAACTGGCGTGTCATGTTGGCGGCGGGCTTGCGTACGCCGAACCAGAAACCGCCGATGGCGCTGCCGATGCCCCAGACGGCGAGCAGCACGCCGGCCAGGCTCTCCGGGTCGTCGGCGCCGGAGTTCCCAGCGAAGGCCGGGACGATGACGCCGGAGGCGCCGAACGCGATGCCGAGGCTCGCCACGCAGAGCAGCAGCGCGGGGAAGCCGCCGAGCCGCAGCGGGCCGAGGCCCCGGGCGTGGTGCTCGCGCGGGTGCGGACGCCAGCCGCGCATGACCCGGCCGAGCGCGACGGTGCCGGTGCCGACCAGGGTGACCACCGCGGCGCCGACGAGCGCGGCGGAGGCGTCGGCGAGCAGTACGAAGCCGGCCACCAGCAGCGGGCCGATCACGAACACGACCTCGAACAGGGTGGTCTCGGCGGCGAGCGCGGTGTTGCGCAGGTGCGCCCGGCCGGTGGCGGGGGCGGTGAGGTCGTTCCAGGCGCCCCGGATCGCGGCGGTGAGCGGCGGGTACGTGGCTCCGGCGACGCCCGAGGCCAGGTAGATCAGCCCGAGGTTGCCGCTGTCGGAGCGGGTGGCGACGAGCAGCCCGATCAGAGCGAGCGGGTGGGCGACCGCGGTGAGCAGCAGGACGGGAGTGGGTCCGACCCGGTCGGCGATCCGGCCGGCGACCGGGCTGAGCGCGGCGCCGGAGAGCGCGTAGATGCCGCCGGCGACGGCGGCCAGCGAGTACCGGCCGGTGACCTGCTCGACGACGAGCAGCAGCGCCAGCGGGGTCATGCCGATCCCGAGCCGGCCGATGATGCCGAGGATCAGCAGCATCGGCGCGCCGGGGATCCGCCAGACGCCCTGGTACTGGCGCAGTGCGGCCACGATCGACCTCCGTCGGAGTAATGGGTGGGAGACGTTTCGACCCTAACGGCGCGGGATCACCGGGGGAAACGCATTGTGCCCGGACACACCACCGCGCCCGCGTCGTGTGACGCGGGCGCGGCAGGCGGTACGGCGGGTCAGCGCTGGAACTGCACCGGCCCGGAGTTGCGGGCCATCTGCTCCAGGCGGGCCACCCGCTGCTCCATCGGCGGGTGGGTGGCGAACATCGCGGCGATGCCGCCGCCCCGCTTGAACGGGTTGTCGATCATGAGGTGCGCGGTGCTGGCGAGCTGGCCCTGCGGTGCCAGCGGACGCGCCTGCGTACCCATGTGGATCTTGCGGAGGGCGCTGGCCAGGGCCAGCGGGTCGCGGCTCAGCTCGGCGCCGGACTGGTCGGCCTGGAACTCCCGGCTCCGGCTGATCGCGAGCTGGATCACCGTGGCGGCGATCGGGCCGAGGATCAGCGTGAGCAGCAGCACGGCCGGGTTCGGGCCGTCCTCGTCGTCCGAGGAGCCCAGCGGGATGAACCAGGCGAGGTTCGCCAGCATGGTGATGATGCCGGCCAGGCCGGCCGCCACGCTGGAGATCAGGATGTCCCGGTTGTAGACGTGGGACAGCTCGTGGCCGATCACGCCGCGCAGCTCCCGGTAGTCCAGGATCTCCACGATGCCCTGGGTGACGCAGACCGCCGCGTTCTCCGGGTTACGACCGGTGGCGAACGCGTTGGGCTGCGCGGTCGGGCTCACGTAGAGCCGGGGCATCGGCTTCCCGGCCTGCGTGGAGAGCTCCCGCACCATCTGGTACAGCTCGGGGAACTGTGCCTCGCTGACCGGTTGCGCCTTCATCGAGCGCAGAGCGAGCTTGTCGGAGTAGAAGTAGGTGACGCCGTTCATCAGCAACGACACGACGACGGCGATGACGAGACCGCCGCTACCGCCGAACCAGTAGCCGATCGCGAGGATCAGCGAGGTCAACAGGCCGAGCAGCGCTGCGGTCTTGAGACGGTTGTGATGCACGATCTCTCCTTCGGTGCACGGGCCCTTGCGGGAGGCCCGCTGACCGGTTCAACACACCGGTACCCGTCAACCATCCGGCTCATGGCTGAAAGTTGGCTGGATGTTGCTGTGCGCAGGCTGAAGCGGTCGCCCATCCGGGCAGCAACCGGTCAGCGCGACGCCACGTCCAGCACGAGCTGCGGTGCGAAACCGATCACCACCGCGGCGACCGTGGCCACGCCGAGCGCCAGCGCCACGGTCCGCGCGGGCCGGACCGTCGCCGCGCCGGTCGGCGTCGCGTAGAGGGAGGCGGTGACCCGCAGGTAGTACGCCAGGCCGATCACCGCGTTCAGCGCCACCACGAGCGCCAGCCATCCCGCGTGCCCGGCCAGCAGCGCGCGTACCACTGTCACCTTGGCGAACAGGCCGGCCAGGCCCGGCGGCAACCCGGCCAGCCCGATCAGCGCCAGCGCGAACGCGCCACCCACCCACGGGTGCCGCCGCGCCGCGCCGCGCAGGTCGGCCAGCGTGCCGCCGTCACCGTCCGCCGGGCGCAACGCCACCACCGCGGCGAACGCCGCAAGCTCCAGCAGCACGAAGAAGATCGCGTACGCGACGGCTGCGGCGTACGCGGCCGACCGCGCGTCACCGGTCCGGCCCGCTGCCAGCGCCAGCGCGCCCAGCGGCGCGAGGATGTACCCCGCCTGGGCCACCGAGGACCAGGCGAGCAACCGCACGGTACGCCGCTGGCGCAGCGCCACCAGGTTGCCGACGGTCATGGTCAGCACCGCCAGCGCCGCCAGCACCGGGCCGGTCAGGTCACCCGGCAGTGCCCGCTGCACCACCGCCAGCAGCGCCACCACGCCACCGAGCTTCGAGGCGGTCGACAGGTACGCGGCCACCGGCAGCGGCGCGCCGTCGTACGTGGCGGGGGCCCAGGCGTGGAACGGCACGGCGGCGACCTTGAACGCCAGCCCGGCCACCACGAGCGCCACCGCGACGCCGGTCAGCGGCAGATCGGTCAGGTCGGTGCGGTCGGCCAGGGCGGCGCCGAGCCGGTCCAGGTGCAGCGTGCCGGCGACCGCGTAGAGCAGTGCCGCGCCGAGCAGCGTCACAGTGGTGGCGACCACGCTGACCACGAAGAACGTCACCGCCGCCTCGGCGCCCGCGAGGCTGCCCCGGCGCAGGCCGACCAGTACGTACAGCGGGAGCGTCAGCGTCTCCAGCGCCACGATCAGCGTGATCAGGTCACCGGCGGCGCCGAGCACCACGCCGCCTGTCATCGCGCAGGCCAGCAGGAAGCAGTACTCGCCGACGGGGGTGCGCCCGGCGCGCAGCAGCGGACCGGACAGCGCCAGCACGCCGAGCGTGAGCAGGGCGATCACGGCCCCGACCAGGGCGGCCCGGCCGTTCCACACCCACGAGCAGTCGTCGCCGACGCAGAACGTGCGCCGCTCACCGGCCGCCCCGACCAGTGCCGCGCCAGCCGCGGTGCCGGCCGCGCCGAGCGTCGCCACCGCGACCGTGACGGCGGGCCGGGCCACCAGCAGGTCGACCAGCAGCACCAGCACGGCCGTGCCGGCGGCCAGGTACGCGGGCAGCATCGCCACGTTGTCGACGCTCTGTACCAGGCTCATGGGACGACCCCCAGCAGCGCCTCCACCGGACCGGAGGCGTACGACAGCACGAGCGCGGGGGCCAGGCCGACCGCGAGCGCGAGCAGCACCAGCGGTGCCCAGGCGGTCAGTTCCGCCCCGGCCAGCCCGGGTGCGAGCCCCGCCACCGCCGGGCTGGGCCGCCCGTGCGTGACCCGGCGCAGCAGCCGCAGGAAGTACGCGGCGGTGAGCGCCCCACCCAGCGCGGCCAGCACGGCGAGGGTCAGCCAGAGCGGGCCGCCCCGCTGCACGGCGGCCACCACGGCGAACGCCTCACCCCAGAACCCGGCCAGGCCGGGCAGCCCCAGCGAGGCCACCGCCGCGAACCCGAGCAGCCCGGCCAGCCGGGGCGCGGTCTCCCGCAGCCCGGACAGCTCGGCCAGCGAACCGGTGTGCGCGCGGTCCTTGACCGCCCCGGCCAGGAAGAACAGCAGGCCGGTGATGACGCCGTGGGCGATGTTGCCGATCAGCGCGGCCTGGATCCCGGTGGCGGTGAGCGTGGCGACCCCGAGCAGCACGAAGCCCATGTGCCCGACGCTGGAGTACGCGATCAGCCGCTTCAGGTCGTCCTGCGCCAGGCAGACCAGGCCACCGATCAGGATGGCCGCGACGGCGAGCACGCCGAGCACGGGCGCGGCCCAGCGGGCGCCCTCCGGGGCCACCCCGACGGCGACCCGGATCAGCCCGTACGTGCCCATCTTGAGCAGCACCCCGGCGAGGATCACGCTGCCGACAGTGGGCGCCTGGGTGTGCGCGTCGGGCAGCCACGAGTGCAGCGGCCAGAGCGGGCTCTTCACCGCGAACGCGAGCGCCAGCAGCGTGAACGCGGCGAGCTGCGTGCCCCGGGACAGCCCGGCGCCGCCGGTGAGCGCGACCAGGTCGGCGGTGCCCGCGGCGGCCACCACCACGTAGACGCCGACGAGCAGCAGCACCGAGCCGAACAGCGTGTAGAGCGCGAACTTGCGGGCCGCCCGGCGACGGTCCGCACCACCCCAGCCGGCGATGACCGCGTACATCGGCAGCAGGACGACCTCGAAGAACAGGAAGAACAACACCAGGTCGAGCGCGAGGAACGTGCCGAGGATGCCCACCTCGACCACCAGCAGCAGCGCCACCAGCGCCCGCCCGCTGCCGCCGCCGGGCGGCACCCGCCACAGCGTGTACGCGCAGCAGAGCAACGTCAGCAGCGCGGTCAGCACCACCAGCGGCCAGGAGATCCCGTCCACGCCCAGGTGGAAGCGCAGGTCGAGCCCGGGCACCCACTGCAGGTCGAGCTGGTGCCACGGCTGCACCGCCGGGCGTGGCCCGTACCCGAACCAGCCGTGGTCGCCGCCGACCAGCGGCAGCGTCGCCAGCAGAGTCAGCGCGGCCGCAGCGGTGCCGGCCACCCGGCCGGCCCGGTCACCGGGCACGACGGCGGCGGCCAGCGCGCCGAGCGCCGGCACCGCCACCACGGCGACCAGCAGGACCTGCCCGAACGTCATGAGGTCACTCCGATCAGCGCGACCGCGAGGCCGATCAGCAGCGCGCCCGCGAGCACCCCGGCCGCCGCGCGCGGCAGCGCCGCCCGGTGCAGCGCGGCCAGGCCTCCGCCCACCTCGACCGCCGTCCGGCCGGTGCCCTCGACCAGCCCGTCCACGCCCAGTTCGTCACCGGTACGCACGACCCGCGCGAGCGCGCCCGCCGGGCGTACGACGAGGGCGTGCTGGACGTCGTCGAGCCGGAACGCGCGGGCGAAGACCGGCCGCAGCGGACCCAGGAAGCGGGCCGGGTCGGCGGCCGGGTCGCGGCGCCATCCCGCCCAGGCGACGCCCGCCCCGGCGAGCAGCAACAGGAACGGCAGGATCAGGTTCGGTGCGAGGTGCACCAGCTCGACCGCCTCGCCGGTGTCGTCGCCGGGCACGCGCAGCCGGTCGGCGAACCACCGCGCGAACGCGGCCAGGCCGAGCAGCGCGGCCGGGACCGTGAGCAGCAGCACCGGCCAGCGCAGCAGCGCGGGCGGGTCGTGCGGGCGCAGCAGCGGCGTGCGGGTCGCGCCGAGGAACGTGCGCAGCAGCAGGCGGGTCGCGTACCAGGCGGTCACCGCGACGCCGACCAGCCCGGCCAGCCAGACCAGCCAGCCGACCCAGGCGGCGGTCGGCCCGGCGCCGTCGAGCGCGGCCGCCTCGGCAGCGGCCAGCACGCCGTCCTTGCTCCAGAAACCCGAGAGCGGGGGTACGCCGGCCAGCGCGCCCAGGCCGACCACCATGCACCAGAACGTCACGGGCATGGCGGTACGCAGGCCGCCCATCCGGGACATCAGCGTGGTGCCGACGGCGTGGATCACCGCACCGGCGGCGAGGAACAGCAGCGCCTTGAACGCGGCGTGGGTGAGCAGGTGGAACAGCGCGGCAGCCGGGGCACCGACCGCCAGCGCGCCGGTCATGTAGCCGATCTGCGACACGGTCGACCAGGCGAGCACGCGCTTGATGTCGTCCTGCGCGGTGGCGGCGAACGCGCCGAGCAGGATGGTCACCGACGCCATCACGCCCAGCACGGCGAGCGCGGCCGGTGCGCGCTCGAACAGCGGGAACAGGCGGGCCACCGCGTACACCCCGGCGGCGACCATGGTGGCGGCGTGGATCAGCGCGGACACCGGCGTGGGACCGGCCATCGCGTCCGGCAGCCAGGTGTGCAGCGGGAACTGGGCGCTCTTGCCCGCCACCCCGGCGAGCAGCAGCAGGCAGGCGGCGGTGAGCGTGCCGGTGCCGTAGTCGTGGGCCAGCACGTCGGCGATCCGGAAGCTGCCCGCGTTCACGCCGAGCAGCGCGATGCCGAGCAGGAAGCCGACGTCACCCACGCGGGTGACCAGGAACGCCTTCACCGCCGCGCCGGGTGCCTCGGGCAGCCGCCGGTCGTGGGCGATGAGCAGGTACGAGCAGACGCCCATCACCTCCCATCCGACCAGCAGCATGATCAGGTCGCCCGACACCACCACGGTGAGCATCGCGGCGGTGAAGAGGCTCAACTGCGCCGCGTACGGCGGGTAGCGGTGGTCGACGTCCACGTCGTCGTGCGGGCCCCGGCGCAGGTAGCCGATCGAGTAGACCTGCACGGCCAGCGCGACAGCCGCGACGGCGGTGGCGACGAGCACCGCCACGCCGTCCAGCCGCAGTCCCAGCGTGACCCGCAGCCCGCCCAGATCGACCCAGGTGGTGGACGCCTCGACCGGGGCGTCCACGCGGACCAGCAGCGCCAGCGCGGCCAGCAGCGACACCGCGGCACCGGCCACGCCCAGCGCGACCGCCGCCCGCCGGGCCGTCGCCCGGTCCTGACGCGGGGCCGGTGGCAGCAGCAGGCCGAGCAGCCCGGCGACCAGCGGCGCCGCCGGCAGCACCGCCGCGAGCCACAGCGTCGGCGTGCTCACCGGACCGCTCCTTCCGTGCCCGGCGCTTCCGGCGCCGGCAGCCCGCCCGGGGCCGCCGCGACCGCCGGTGCCGGCTCGGCCAGCGGGACGTCGTCGACTGTGACGCTGGCGCGCAGCCGGTAGAGCTGCAGCACGATGGCCAGCCCGACACCGATCTCGGCGGCGGCGAGCACGATCACGAACAGCGCGAACACCTGCCCGGAGTGCGGCAGCACGGCCTTGACTGTGGTGTCGGCGGTGACCAGCACCAGGTTCACCGCGTTGAGCATCAGCTCCACCGCCATCAGCACCAGGACGGCGTTGCGGCGGCGCAGCACGCCGTACACGCCGAGGCCGAACAGCAGCGCGGCGGTGACGTACGGGATGACCGGCCTCACCGGCGCCCGCCCTCGTCGTCGGCCGGTCGGCCGATGTCGGGGCGGGACAGCACGATCGCGCCGACCAGCGCGGCCAGCAGCAGCACCGACAGCACCTCGAACGGCAGCACCCAGGAACGGAACATCTGCTCGCCGAGGCGTTCGGCGGTACCGGCGGCCGGCAGGTCCACCCGGGACCAGCGGAACGCGTCGATCAGCAGCACCGCCAGGCCCAGGCCGCTGCCCGCGCCGACGAGCGCTGCCGCCCAGCCCGGCCGGTCCAGGTCGTCCGACGGGCCGATCGGCGCGCGGGTCAGCATCACCGCGAACAGCAGCAGCACCACCACCGCGCCGACGTAGATGAGCACCTGCACCCAGGCCACCAGCTCGGCGGTCAGCACCAGGTAGTCACCGGCCAGCGCGCCCAGGCACACCACCAGCCACAGCCCGGCCCGGACCAGGTGCCGGGTGGCGACCACCAGCGCACCCGCGCCCACCGCCACCGCGCCCAGCGCCAGCAGCAGGACGTCCGCACCGGTCATGAGGCGGTGCCTCCGCCCGGATCGGTGGCGGCGTCGGGGCGTACCCGGGAAGGAGCCGGACGGGCCGACGGACCCGCCGCCTTCCGGGCGGCGGTGGTCTCCTCCTTGGACGGGTCGCCGAGCGGGTCGTGGGCCGGCGGCGGCGGGACGGTGGCCATCCACTCGCCCAGGTGGTCCTTGTCGTGCAGCAGGTTCTTGATGTCGTACTCGGCGTACTCGAACTCGGGCGACCAGTAAAGCGCGTCGAACGGGCAGACCTCGACGCAGATGCCGCAGTACATGCAGAGCGAGAAGTCGATGTCGAACTTGTCGAGCACGTTGCGCTGGCGGGGGCGGGCGGCGCCGGGCACCGCCACCTCCTCCTTGTGCGAGTCGATGTAGATGCACCAGTCCGGGCACTCGCGGGCGCAGAGCATGCAGACGGTGCAGTTCTCCTCCAGCAGCGCGATCACGCCACGGGAGCGGGGCGGCAGCTCAGGCTCGACGTCCGGGTACTGCTGGGTGGTCGAGCGGCGGGTCATCGTCTTCAACGTGACCGCCAGGCCCTTCACCAGGCCCCCGCCGGGCACTCCACCGTGCTCGCTCATGCCGCCCATCCTGCCCTGTGGCCCGGGCGCGCGCGACCACCCCCCGGCGCTTTGGCCCCGGCGTGCGGTCGGATCACGCCTCGCCGGGTGTGAGCGGGGGAAGCATCTCCACGCCGAGCTGCTGGAGCAGCTGGAACAGCTCGTTGACGCTCCACACGTCCACGATCCGCCCGTCGTCGTCGAAGCGCAGGAACGTCGCGCCCGAATAGCTGGCCACGCGGCCGGTCGGCGGCACCGGGCCGAACTGCCCGGCCTGGGTGCCGGCGGCCCGCCAGCGCACCGCCACCCGCGTACCGGTCGCCACCACGTCGACGATCTTGTAGCGCAGATCGGGGAACGATGCCCGCCGGTCCCGGTGCCACGCCAGCATCGCCGCCGGGCCGGTACCGCCCAGGCCCGGGCAGTCCGCCGCCACCAGCTCGTACGCGCTCTCCTCGCGCCCCGCGTTCCACACGTCGGCGACGAAACGCCGGGCTGCCGCCTCCACATCGGTCACGGCGGGCAGCCTATGCCCCTGTCCGGAGCAGTCGCCCTGCCGGTCTCCGGGGCACTCGCCCTGCCGGGAGCCGCCGGAGCGACCATGATGGGAACGAGAAGCGAACTCGGAGGTGGGTGTGGGCAGCGACGACGAGGTCCTGGACCGGACCGGCGGCAAGTACGTGGAGCCGGGTGGCGAGTTCACCCGCGACCAGCGCTACATCGCCACCCGGATCACCGCGGACGAGCGGGACGGCTGGCCGGTGGAACCGGGGCGCTACCGGCTGGCGGTCAGCCGGGCCTGTCCGTGGGCCAACCGGCTGATCATCGTCCGGCGCCTGCTCGGGCTGGAGGACGCGATCTCGATGGCGGTGGCCGGGCCCACCCACGACAAGCGGAGCTGGACGTTCGACCTCGACCCGGACGGCAAGGACCCGGTGCTGGGCATCGAGCGGCTGGCCGACGCGTACTTCGCCCGCTTCCCCGGCTACGAGCGCGGCATCACGGTCCCGGCGCTCGTCGACGTGCCCACCGGGCAGGTCGTGACGAACGACTACGCGCAGATGAGCCTGGACCTCACGACCGAGTGGACGGCGCACCACCGGCCGGGCGCGCCGGACCTCTACCCGGAACCGCTGCGCGGCGAGATCGACGAGGTGAACGCTGTCGTCTTCGCCGACGTCAACAACGGCGTCTACCGGTGCGGCTTCGCCGGCAGCCAGGAGGCGTACGACAAGGCGTACCACAGGCTGTTCGACCGGCTGGACTGGCTCAGCGAGCGGCTGGCCGGGCAGCGGTACCTGGTCGGCGACACGATCACCGAGGCCGACGTTCGGCTGTTCACCACGCTCGTCCGCTTCGACCCGGTCTATCACGGGCACTTCAAGTGCAACAGGCAGAAGCTCAGCGAGATGCCGGTGCTGTGGGCGTACGCGCGGGACCTGTTCACCACGCCCGGGTTCGGCGACACGATCGACTTCGACCACATCAAGCGGCACTACTACGAGGTCCACCGGGACATCAACCCGACGGGGATCGTGCCGCTCGGCCCCGACCTGAGCAACTGGCTCACCCCGCACGGCCGGGAGGAGCTGGGCGGCCGCCCCTTCGGCGACGGCACCCCACCCCCGCCCCCACCCGAGTCCGAGCGCGTAGACCCCTCCCACACCCCGTTGCGCTGACTCGGCTTGCCCGGTGCTCCAGCCCTCGACGATCTTGCAGTCGCGGGCCCGGGGATGCCGGGAGGAAAGTGCAAGATCGCGGGGCTTGCCTCCCGTCAAGCAAGATGGGCGTTCCGCATGGTGGGAGCGGTGGAGATCTTGGCAGGAAAGGGCCCCTATGGGGGCCGTTTGGTACCAAGATCTCCACGGGAGCCGGGAGCCGGACACCGCTTGACGACCTCCACTCACAGATCGCCGCGGAGAGGGCGGGTGGGCTACAGGGCCAGGCGGACTGCGGCGGTGAGGACGAGCTGTGCCAGGGCCAGGGGGACCAGGACCAGCCAGCAGAGACGCTGGAGCTGGTCCTCGCGCAGCCTCGGGTAGCTCACCCGCAGCCAGATGATCACGAAGGCGACGGCGAAGACCTTGAGCAGCGTCCACAGCCAGCCGAGCTGCGCGTCGGCGAACGGGCCCTGCCAGCCGCCGAGGAACAGCACAGTGGTCAGCGCCGCGATCACCACGATGCCCACGTACTCGGCGAGCAGGAAGAACGCGAACCGCAGGCCCGTGTACTCGGTCATGTAGCCGAAGACCAGCTCGGAGTCGGCCACCGGCATGTCGAACGGCGGGCGGCGGATCTCCGCCAGCCCGGCCACGAAGAAGATCACCATGGCCGGCGCCTGCCAGAGCAGCCACCACGGCTGCCACGCCTCCACGATGCCGGGCAGGCTGAGCGTGCCGGCCGCCATCGCCACCGAGGCGGCGGCCAGCACCAGCGGCAGCTCGTACCCGAGCAGCTGGGCCGCGCCGCGCAGCCCGCCGAGCAGGCTGTACTTGTTCGCCGACGCCCACGCGGACATGAGCACCGCCAGCACACCGACGCCCACCACGGCGAGCACGAAGAACAGGCCGATGTCGAGCGGCTGGGCGACCAGGTCACCCGGCCCGAGCGGGATGACGAGCAGCACCAGCAGGTACGGGACCAGCGCCACCGCCGGCGCCAGCCGGAACACCGGCCGGTCCGCGTCGCGCGGGGTGACGTCCTCCTTCTGCACGAACTTGATGCCGTCGGCGACCAGTTGCGCCCAGCCGTGGAAGCCGCCCGCGTACATCGGGCCCAGCCGGCCCTGCATGTGCGCCATCACCTTGTGCTCGGCCTGACCCACGATCAGCGGCAGCGTGAGGAACGCGACGAGCACCCCCGCCACGCGCAGGACCAGCTCCAACCAGTCCGGCATCAGCTCTCCCCCGCCGCGCCGGGCTCCGGCTCCTGGCGGGGCGGCCCGGTCGGCCGCTCCCCCGGCAACGGCCGCCCGAGCGGACCCACGTCATCCGCCGCCGGAGCAACAGCGGACCCTGCCTCGGCCTCCCCGGAAACAGGCCGCTCCGGAGCGGGCCGCGCCGGACGCTCAGCGGCAGCCGGCCGTGCCGGGCGTTCCCGGGCCGGGCGCGCCGGCGTACCCCCTCGGGGGCCCTCACCGGCGCCCGCCGCACCCGCCGGCGTGGGCGTCGTGCCCCACTCACCCGGCGCGGGCACGCCCGGCGGCCGGACCGGCCGGCGGCCGCCGCCCGCCTCCGACTCGCCCGGCTCCTTCGCGCCGGGCCACGGCTTGGCGACCCGGGAGGCGAGGACGAACTCCTTGCGCAGCGGGTGCCCCTCGAACTCGGGCGGCAGCAGCAGCGGACGCAGCTCGCCGTGGCCGGCGAAGTCGATGCCGAACATCTCGTGCGTCTCGCGCTCGTGCCACGCCGCGCCGGGGAACAGGCCGACCACCGACGCGACGACAGGCGTGTCCCGGGGCACCCGGGTACGCAGCAGCAGCCCGTGCCGGTGCCGGACCGACCAGAGGTGCAGCACCACGTCGAAGCCGTCGGCCAGCTCGTCCACCGCCGACAACCAGTCCAGGAAGTCGAGATCCAGCTCGGCGTCGTCGCGCACCGCACGCACCGCGTCCGCCCAGCTCGTCGGGGGTACGTCGACGGTGGCGCGGGCGTACCCCTGACCGCCGGACACGGACGCGGTGGCCTCGACGGGCGCGAGCAGCGCGACCACTCGCCGGCCGACCTCTTCCGGAGTCATGCGCTGATCCTATGGCCGACGGCTGCCGGCCGGGTCGGGCCGTCCGTGCCGGGATCGCCGCTTTGCCGGACGGGCGGCGGCCGCGCACGGAAAGATGAGGTCCGTGCGCGCTGTGACTGTGACCCCCGGTGTCCCGGATTCGCTGCGGCTCGCCGAGGACTGGCCCGAGCCGCCGCCCGAGGAGGGCGCGATCCTGGTCGAGGCACTGGCGGTGGGTGTCTGCGGCACCGACCACGAGATCGTGGCCGGCGAGTACGGCGAGGCGCCGCCGGGCCAGGAGCGGCTGGTGCTCGGGCACGAGTCGCTGGGCCGCGTGCTGGATGACCCGACCGGCACGTTGCAGGCCGGCGACCTGGTCGCCGGCGTGGTCCGCCACCCCGACCCGGTGCCCTGCGCAAACTGTGCGGTGGACGAGTGGGACATGTGCCGCAACGGTCAGTACACCGAGCACGGCATCAAGGCGCTGCCCGGTTTCGCCCGGGAACGCTGGCGGTTGCAGCCCAAGTTCGCCGTCGGCCTGGACCCGGCGCTCGCCTCGGTCGGCGTGCTGCTGGAGCCGACGAGCGTGGTGGCGAAGGCGTGGGACCACATCGAGCGGATCGGCCGCCGGGCCGAGTGGAAACCGATGACCGTGCTGGTCACCGGCGCCGGGCCGATCGGGCTGCTGGCCGCGCTGCTGGGTAGCCAGCGTGGGCTGACGGTGCACGTGCTGGACCGCAACACCACCGGGCCGAAGCCGGAGCTGGTCCGGGCGCTGGGGGCGACGTACCACACGACGACGGTGCCCGAGCTGGACGTGAAGCCGGACGTGGTGATCGAGTGCACCGGCGCGCCCACTGTGGTGCTCGACGCCATGTGCAAGGCCGCGCCCACCGGCATCGTCTGCCTGACCGGCGTCTCCAGCGGCGGCCGGACGATCAACTTCGACGCCGGTGCGCTCAACCGGGAGCTGGTGCTGGAGAACAACGTGGTGTTCGGCTCGGTGAACGCCGGCCGGCGGCACTGGGAGATGGCCGCCGAGGCGCTCGCCCAGGCCGAACAGTCGTGGCTGACGTCGCTGATCACCCGCCGGGTGCCGCTGTCGAGCTACCGGCAGGCGTACGCGCCGGTCGGTGAGGACATCAAGGCGGTGCTGGACTTCACGCAGTGAGCCGGGACGCCGGACCGGGCGCCCCGGCCCCTCAGATGCCTGGTAGCCGGCCGTTGCGGAACAGGTCCACGAAGAGCTGGTGATCCTCACGCGCCCGGATCCCGTACCGGTGCCCGAAGTCGACCAGGTAGTCGACGAACCCGTCGGGATCCGCGTCGACGACCGCGACGATCGCCTCCTCGGTGGAGTAGTCGACCAGGTCGTGGCTGGACTCGTCGTCGGCGACCGAGTGCATCCGGGCCACCGCCCGGCCCAGGTCGGCGAGCACGCCCGCCAGATCCTCCGGCTCGTTCACGTCGGCCCAGTCCAGGTCCGCCGCGTACGGGGACACCTCGGCGACGAGCTGCCCCACGCCGTCCAGCTCGGTGAAGCCCAGCCACGGGTCGGCGTGCGCCTGCAACGCGCGCTGCGACTCGGCGGTGCGGTGCCCCTGGTGCCGGAAGTACGACCGGACCCGCTCGTCGCCGACGTACCGCGCCACGGCCGGCACCTGCGCCTGCTTCATGTAGATGACGACGTCGTTCTCCAGCGCCTGGGTGTGCCCCTCCAGCAGCAGGTTGTACGACGGCAGCCCGGCCGACCCGATGCCGACGCCCTTGCGCAGCACCACGTCCTTGATGCCGGTGGCCACCGGGCGCATCCGGGCGGCCGACTCCGGCAGCGTGTGCAGGTAGTCGGCGAACGCCGCGCAGACCTTCTCCCGCGTGGCGTCGTCGATCTCGTGGACGCCGTCGCCGAGGGAGAACCGGCGCTCGTAGTTGTCGATCGTGGTCTGCGCGGCCAGCAGGTCCACCCGGGTGTTCAGCCGTGCCTGCTGGAGCACCCGGCGCAGCACACCGTCGGCGTTGTCGAGCGTGATCGACCCGATCGCGTCGTCCCCGCCCGCGGCGATGGCCCGCAGTTCGGCCAGGTACGACCGGGCGAAGCCGGTCACCAGCTCGCCGATCACCCGGTCGGAGAGCGCCTTGGCGTAGCCGAGCAGCGCCACGCTCGCGGCGAAGCGCTTCAGGTCCCAGGTGAACGGCCCGACGTACGCCTCGTCGAAGTCGTTGACGTTGAACACGAGCTGCCCGGACGCGTTCATGTAGGTGCCGAAGTTCTCGGCGTGCAGGTCGCCGTGGATCCACACCCGGCTGGTCCGCTCGTCGAGGAACCGGTCGCTGCCGAAGTCGCCGCGCTGGTCGGCGTAGAACAGCGCGGCGCTGCCCCGGTAGAAGGCGAACGGTGACGCCGCCATCTTGCGGAACTTGCGGCGGAACGCCGCCGGGTCGATCGCCATGGACGCGCCGAACTCCTCGGTCAGCACGTCGATGATGAATGCGGAGCGCTTCTCCGCGAGGTCGGTCATGAGCCGCAGGCTAGCCCCGCGCCGCCACCTGGCGGTTCAGCCGACCGGCGGACGTACCGGGGGTGCGGTGAGCGCCTCGACCGGCCCCGCGACGGCGTCCGCCGGGGAGGTGAGCGCGTCCGGCCGGGGCACGCCGCCGATGCCGGACTGCTCGGCGGCGATCTTCTCCTGGAGGCGCAGGATGCCGTGCAGCAGCGCCTCCGGCCGGGGCGGGCAGCCGGGCACGTACACGTCGACCGGGATGAGCTGGTCGACGCCCTTCGTCACCGAGTAGGAGTCCCAGTACGGGCCGCCGCAGTTCGAGCAGGCGCCGAACGAGATCACGTACTTCGGTTCGGGCATCTGGTCGTAGAGCCGCTTGACCGCCGGGGCCATCTTGTCGGTGACGGTGCCGCTGACCACCATCAGGTCGGCCTGCCGGGGCCCGTGGGCGAACGGGATCACACCGAGGCGCATGAAGTCGTGCCGGCCCATGCTGGTGGCGATGAACTCGATGGCGCAGCAGGCCAGGCCGAAGTTGAACACCCAGAGCGAGTAGCGGCGGCCCCAGTTCAGCACGAACCGGATCGGCTCGCCGAGCACGGCCGGCACCTGCATCTCTGGCCTCCCTCGCAGAACCCCGAGGTGCCAGTCAACCACAGCGTTCCGGTGTCGTACCCCCGACAGGGCACCCGCGCAACGATCAGCGGTGCCGGCGTGTGTCACCACCGTCGGGCGGACGGACCCACCGCCGCCCACCACGGGGATCACGGGAGGACCTGTCCTGACCACACGGACCACACGAGTGGCAGCCGCGCTGCTCGCCGGGGCGGCGGCGCTGTTCGCGCCGGCCGCGCCCGCCACCGCGGCCGGCGCCACCACGGCGCGCCTGACCGTCGACACCGGGACGCTGGTGCTGACGCCGACCGGCAAGGGGTACGTCGGGGCGCTGACCACGACGATCAGCAACCGGGGCCGGGCCGACGCCACCGCCGGCCTGCGCATCACCGAGCCGGCCGGTGGCTCCTTCACCGGTCTCGACAACGGCTCGCCCTGGTTCACGGTGGGGATGGAGCAGAACCGCCGGGTCGTCGAGAGCTACGGCGGCCGGGTCCCGGCCGGCGCAAGCGTGACCCTCCGCCTGCACGCCGGTGACAGTGCGCTACGGCAACGACGCCCCGTCGTTCCGGCTCGACGTGCGGGCGAGCCTGCCCGCCGGGGTCGAGGTGTGGGCCACCGACCCGCAGGATCTGCCGAGCTTCCCGGACTGGTTCGACGTGCCCGGCGGCCGGTTCATGCCGGGCGAGGAGCGAGCCGGTGGCGGACGTCGACCCGGCGGACGACACCACGACGTTCAGCGTCCGCGCCGCCGACTGAGCCATCCGACACGTGCGGCCCGCCCGGACTCCGGGCGGGCCGCACGTTGCTCAGGCTCAGGTGAAGGCAAGCCCGGTGGTGTGGGGCAGCCAGTAACCGACGTACGCCCCGGCGGTGACCTGGTAGCTGAGCCGCCCGTTCACCCAGGCGGTGGCGCCCAGCGGCGCGATCGAGGCGGACGGGAACGTGAGCCGCTTGGAGCCGGTCACGTTGCCCGCCGCGTCGTATGCGTACCCGGTGTAGGTGCCCGGCTGGAAGGAGAGCGTCCGGGCCGGGTCGTACCGGTGCTCGACCGCCTTGCCGAGCAGGACGCGCTGCCCGTACGCCTCGGGGACGAGGTAACCGGCGAGCGCGCCGTTGGCGATCTGGTAGTAGATGCCCCGCCCGTACACGCGGACCCGCTGGCTCGCCTGGGCGCCGGAGGCCCGGGCGAGCTTGAGCGTCTTCTGGCTCGTGACGGCCCCGCTGCTGGAGAAGGTGTAGCCGACGTGGGTGCCGGCGGCGAACGACACGGCGCCGTTGACGGCGGGCGCCGGGTAGTCCGAGCGCAGCAGGTACGCGTACGTGGCGAAGACGGCCGACGTGGTCATCTCGTAGAGCTTGAGGTTCTGCGCGGTGTGGACCTGGTGGTACTTCACGTGCGGCTGCGCGCAGCCCATCGAGTACTTGCTGGCCCACCGAGTGACCCGGAAGTGGGTCGGCAGGTACCGCCGGACGGTGCTCGCCGCGCCGTCGAAGACCGCCACCGCCCGCTCGTCGCCGGTGAGCCGCCAGTAGTCGTACACGCCGTAGAGGGCGAAGGTGTGCCCGTTGAGCACCCGTTCCCCGGTGGTGCCGAAGGTCACCGGGTACTCCTCCAGCCACAGGTAGCCGTTGGGATCGACCCAACTCGCCCAGGGCGCGTTGGCGACGACCGGCAGCGTCAGGCTCAGAAACGTCTGGTCCGCCGCCGTCCGCCACTTCGCCTCGCCGGTGATCTCGGCCAGGCCGACGAAGAGGCTCAGCATCTCGCCCTGCGCCATCCCGCTGTACCAGGGGGCGCGCAGCAGCGGACGGCCCGCGCAGCGGCTCAGGTCGAAGTCGTACGGGTACCACCAGGCGCCCCGGGACTCGACCCGGCGGTCGATGTTGCGCTGGGCGTTGGCGACGGCCCGGTCGAGGAACCGCTTGTCGCCGCTGGCCCGGTAGGCGGCCAGGTTGCTCAGGCCCCACTGCGCCTGGCCGACCGGGTGGTTCCAGGTCTTCCCGGCGAAGCTGAACATGCGGACGCCCTGCGCGTCGTGCAGTCCCCTGTCGACGAGCGGTGCCGGGTTGCTGTTCGTGGGCTGGGCGGCGAGCGGCAGCGGCTTCGGCAGGTGCCCGTCGCGGACGTACGTGGCAGCGGCGGTGGCCCCGCTCGCCCGCACCCGCCGCTGCTGCTCCTTGGTCTTCGTCACGTCCCGCGACGGCAGCTGCGGCACGCCGTCGGCCAGCGGGTCGGGCACCCAACCGGGGTCCACGACGGAGACGTCGGCGCTGCGGTCCGGGCCCTGCGGTGCGGCCGGGGCGGTACCGGCCGGTGCCAGGCCGACCATCGCGCCGGCCGCGACCACTGCGACGAGCCGGCGGACAGGTGGTGACTTAGCAGTGATCATGTGAACACTCCCCGTGTCATCGATGTGCCCTGATGCTAGGCAGGGACGGACACGGGTTCCGGTCGCCGAAACGCCCGACTTCTCCGCCGAACGGACGAGCCTCCCGTCACCAGGCCGGGCGCTGGAGCAGCCCGACGAACTCGGCGAGCAGCCGTTCCCGCAGCCGCGCCGGGGCGGCGTCGAGCAGCGTGTTCACCATCGCCATCCGGTCCGGCACGCCGGTGCCGCCGGCCAGGCCGAGTCCGCCGGCCAGGCCGAGTCCGCCGGCCAGCCCGGCCACCAGATCCGGGGTGAGGGCCTCCGGCGTGAGGCTGCCGGCCAGCGCCAGCAGCTCCGGCGGCAGCACCACCGGCCCGGCGGCCCGGGCCGCCGCGACCGCCTCGGCCAGCGCCGGGCCGAACTCGGCCACCCGGGGCGCCACCGCCGCGGTGACGGTGAGGTGGACACTGGCCGGCAGATCGGCGTACGTGAGCTGGGGCTGGGTGTGCCAGCCACGCTCGGTCAGCTCGTCGACCAGCACGAACAGGTCGAGCTGCGGATCGTCGCTGGTGAAGCAGACCACTGTGGTCTCCGGTTCGGCCATCAGCCGCAGGCCGCCGGTGGCGCGTACCGCGTCGGCCAGCCCGGCGACCGCGTCCCGGGTGGCGGCGGCCAGCCGCAGGTAGCCGTCCTCGCCGAGGTGGCGGAGTGTGGCGTACGCGGCGGCGATCGGCCCACCGGACCGGGTGGAGGCGATCACCGGGTTGACCATCGTGTACCCGGGCCAGCCGGCGTACGCGAAGAACTGCGGGGCGCGCAGCGCCGGATCGCGGTGCAGCAGCACCGAGACGCCCTTCGGCGCGTACGCGTACTTGTGCAGGTCGACCGAGATCGAGGTGACCCCCGGCACGGCGAAGTCGAACGGCGGCACCGGCGCACCGAGCCGGCGCAGCCAGGGCAGCGCCCAGCCGCCGAAGCAGGCGTCCACGTGGCAGCGCACGCCCGCGGCCTGCGCGACGGCGGCGATCTCGGGCACCGGGTCGACCACCCCGTGCGCGTACGACGGCGCGGACGCCACCACCAGCACGGTCTCCGGGCGGACCGCCGCGGCCACCGCCGCCACATCAGGGCGCAGCGTCACCGGGTCGACGGGCACGGTGTCGAGCGCGACCCGCAGGTAGTGCGCCGCCTTGGCGAACGCCGCGTGCGCGGTGGCCGGCACCACGATCCGCGGCTCGGCGAGGTCCGGGCGGGCGTCGCGGGCCGCCTTGACGGCGAGCAGCAGCGACTCGGTGCCGCCGCTGGTGACGCTGCCGACCACGTCCGGCGCGCCGGTGCCGGGACCGCCGCCGAGCAGCCGGGCGGCGGCGCCGACGAGCGCGTTCTCCATCGCCAGCAGCGACGGGAACGCAGTCGGGTCGAGGCCATTGACGTGCGCGCTCTCCGCGTACGCGGCCTGCGCCAGCGCGTCCAGCCCGGCCACGCCGGGGTCGTAGACGTACGCGAACAGCCGCCCGCCGTGCGTCGGCCGGTCGGCGGCCCGCAGCGCGCGGATCTCGCCTAGTACGTCCGTCGCGGGCATCCCCCGCGCGGGCAGCGCGCCTCCGCCTGCCGTGTCGGTCATCGGGTGGTTCCTCTCGTGGACGGGCCGGACGGTGCGGTGCTCACGCCCGCGTGACCGGGGCATCGGCCCCGGACCCGGTGGCTCCGGGCGAGCCGGCCCCGGGCGCGGCGGCCCCGGAGGCGGCGGCGTCCGGCACGGCGGCGAGCTGGGCCGAGGTCAGGGTGTAGCCGCGCAGCAGCACCAGCGGGATCGCCACCAGCAGGGCGGGCAGCACCGTGAAACCGAGCAGCACGCCGAGCCGGGCCGAGCCGGACTGGACGGCGGCCGTCCCGGTGGACGAGGAGACGTAACCGGAGAGCTGGAGCACCAGCCCGTAGATGCCCGGCCCCAGCGCCAGCCCGAACGTCTCCCCGGCGGTCCACAGCCCGGTGAACACCCCGGCCTGCCGCCGCCCGGTGCGCGCCGTGTCGTACGCGATGCAGTCCGGCAGCATGGCCAGCGCGAACACCTGCTGGCCCGCGTACCCGACGCCGATCACCGCGACCACCGCGTAGGCCGCGGCGGCGGGCAGAGCGGGCGCGGCGACCAGGGCCAGCGCGCCCACCGCGAAGATCAGCGACGCGGCGGCGAGCGACGCCCGCTTGCCCAGCCGGGCACCTGCCCGGGACCACAGCGGCATGACCAGCAGCGCGGGTGCCACGAAGCAGGCGAACAGCAGCGTCGGGCCGCTGTCCGGCTCGCGCAGCACCTGGTCGGCGAAGTACTTCACCCCGGCCAGCACGGTGGCCACCCCGGCGGACTGGATCACGAAGCAGATCAGCAGCACCCGGAACGGCCGGTTGCCGGTGGCGACGGCGAGCTGCGCGCGCAAACTCGGCTCGCTCTCCCCCACCGTCCCGGTCGGCGCCGACCGGGTGCCCAGGAACACGCCGACGGTGCCGGCGACGATCAGCACGGCGACGAACAGGCCCATCCACCGGTGGCCGGGCACGCCGTCGCCGCCCGCGCTCACCACCGCCGGGGCCACCGCGCCGGAGACCAGGATGGCCAGCGCCAGCACCGCGATCCGCCAGGTCATCAACCGGGTACGCTCCGCCGGGTCGGCGGTCAGCTCGGCCGGCATGGCGACGTACGGCACCTGGAAGAACGCGAACGCGGTGGCCGTCGCCAGGAACGCCAGCGCCACGTACGCGGCGGCGGCCGGACCGTCGGCGAACGGCGCGGCGAAGATCGAGGCGAACAGGACGGCGAGCGCCAGTCCGCCGCCGAGGAGATACGGACGGCGCGCGCCCCAGCGGGAGCGGGTCCGGTCGGAGATCCGCCCGGCGACCGGGTTGACCAGCACGTCCCACGCCTTCGGCAGCAGCACCAGCAGCGCGGCCAGCCCGGCGGCGACGCCGAGCGTGTCGGTGAGGTACGGCAGCAGGAGCAGTCCGGGCACGGTGCCGAACGCGCCGGTGACCAGGGAACCCAGCGCGTACCCGAGGTGCACCCGGCGGGGCAGGCCCGAAGCTGTCATGGAGCCGAATGCTACTCACGTTATGGCCCGCGTCACATCCCCTCGTCCGGCGACCAGGACGCCGCCGCCAGGTCCACCCGGTCCCCGCGCAGCGGGCACCCCTCGGCGAGCAGTCGCTCCCGGGCCTTGCGCTCGTGCCCCGGCGGCATCCGGCCGGCCGCGTTCACCACCCGGTGCCACGGCACCCCGCCACCGTGCCGGGCCATGATCGAGCCGACCAGTCGCGGCGACGCCCGCCCCGAGCGCTCGGCCAGCGCGTCGGCCACCGCCCCGTACGACATCACCCGCCCCGGCGGGATCCGCTCGACCAGCGACAGCACCGCCTCGACGTACTCGTCAGGTGTCACGGGAAGCCACGATAAGGGGCCTCAGCCGGCGAGCGTCGCGATGGCCAGGTCTCCCCGCGCCGCCAGCCAGTAGCCGCCCAGCTCACCACCGCTCACGTGGTAGCTGATGCCGCGGCCGCGCACCCGGATGCGCTCGTCCGCCGCGAACCGGCTCGGCCGCTCCAGCGTGACGGCGCGCCGGCCGGTGACGGCGCCCTTGGCGTCGTACGTGTGACCCACGTGTGTCCCGGGCTCGAACTGCACGGTGCCCGTCAGGTCCGGCACCGGGTAGTCCGCCCGCAGCGTGTCGGCGTACTCGGCGAAGAAGACGCTATGTAGCGGAATCCGCGGATGTGTGCCGCTAACCGGACGATCAAAACTGTTCGTTCGACGAGCAACCGATTTCGTGTGAGCTTCGTCGGAGCACCGGTCGCGACCTGCCACGATATGGGAACGCACCGCGGCCCCGCAGACCGCAGCGCGCAGAATGGTCGGGTGCGCGAAGCAGTCACCTCGGCCCGGCGGATCGTCGTCAAGATCGGTTCGTCCTCGCTGACCACCGCGACGGGCGGCCTCGACGACGCCCGTGTCGATGCGCTCGTCGACACGCTCGGCGGGCTCGCCGCCTCCGGACGCGAGGTGGTACTGGTCTCCTCCGGCGCGATCGCCGCCGGGCTCGCCCCGCTGCGGCTGCCCCGGCGTCCGCGCGACCTGGCCACCCAGCAGGCCGCCGCCAGCGTCGGCCAGGGCCTGCTGATCGGCCGGTACGCCGCCGCGTTCGCCCGGCACGGCCGTACCGTCGGGCAGGTCCTGCTCACCGTGGACGACGTGACCCGGCGCGCGCACTACCGCAACGCGTACCGGACGCTGCGCAAGCTGCTCGACCTGCGCGCCGTGCCGATCGTCAACGAGAACGACACGGTGGCCACCGAGGAGATCCGGTTCGGCGACAACGACCGACTGGCCGCGCTCGTCGCCGCGCTCGTCGACGCCGACCTGCTGGTGCTGCTCTCCGACGTCGACGCGCTCTGGACCGGCGACCCGGCCCGCCCGGGCAGCACCCGGATCACCGAGGTGCACGGCGAGGGCGACCTCGCCGGCGTGGACGTCGGCGGGGCCGGCCGGGCCGGGGTGGGCACCGGCGGCATGGTGACGAAGGTCGAGGCGGCCCGGATCGCCACCGGATTCGGCATTCCGGTGGTGCTGACCGCCGCGCCGCTGGCCGCGCCGGCGCTGGCCGGGGAGCCGGTCGGCACGTACTTCCACCCGAGCAGCCGCCGCCCCGCAGCCCGCCTGTTCTGGCTGGCGCACGCCACCGCCCCCCGCGGCCGGCTGCACCTCGATCCGGGCGCGGTGCAGGCGGTGGTGGGCCGCCGCAAGTCGCTGCTGCCCGCCGGGATCACCGCCGTCGACGGCGCGTTCACCGCCGGTGACCCGGTCGACCTGGTCGACACCGCCGGGGCACCGGTGGCCCGGGGACTGGTCAACTACGACGCGGTGGAGCTGCCCGGCCTGCTCGGCCGGTCCACCTCCGAGCTCGCCGCGGCGCTCGGCCCGGCGTACGAACGTGAGGTCGTCCACCGCGACGACCTGGTCCTGCTGTAAGGAAGGGGCCCTTATTAACAGACGTCTGTTAATAAGGGGCCCTTCCTTAAACCACCCCCGAAGGAGTACGCACGATGAGCGTCGTCGAGCAGGCCCGGCGAGCCCGGGACGCGGCGGAAGCCCTGGCCACGGCCACCCGTACCGTCAAGGACGCCGCGCTGCACGCGATGGCCGACGCGCTCGTGGCGCGTACACCGGAGATCCTGACCGCGAACGCGGCGGACCTGGCAGCCGGGTGCGACGCCGGGCTGTCCGCGGCCGTGCTGGACCGGCTCGCGCTCGACGAGGGCCGGGTGGCGGCGATCGCCGACGCGCTGCGCCAGATGGCCGCGCTGCCCGACCCGGTGGGCGAGGTGGTACGCGGCTCGACCCTGCCCAACGGTCTGGAGCTGCGCCAGGTACGGGTGCCGTTCGGGGTGGTCGGCATCGTCTACGAGGGCCGGCCCAACGTGACTGTCGACGCCGCCGGGATCTGCCTGAAGTCCGGCAACGCGGCGCTGCTGCGCGGCTCCTCGTCGGCCGCGCACTCCAACGCGGCGCTGGTCGCGGTGCTGCGCGACGCGGTCTCCGGCGCCGGGCTGCCGGCGGACGCGGTGCAGTTGCTCGACTCCAGCACGCGCGACTCGGTCAAGGAGCTGATGCGCGCCCGCGGCCTGGTCGACGTGCTGATCCCGCGCGGCGGCGCGTCGCTGATCCGCGCCGTGGTCGAGGAGTCGACGGTCCCGGTGATCGAGACCGGCGTGGGCAACTGCCACGTGTACGTGGACGCCGCCGCCGACCTCGGCAAGGCCCTGGCGGTCACGCTGAACGCCAAGACCCAGCGCCTGTCCACCTGCAACACCGCCGAGTCGCTGCTGGTGCACCGGGACGTGGCGGACGCGTTCCTGCCGGCCGTGCTGGCCGCGTTCGCCGAGGCCGGGGTGACTGTGCACGGCACGCCCGCTGTCGCCGCCCACTCCGACGCCGTGGTGCCGGCCACCGAGGAGGACTTCGGCACCGAGTACCTCTCCGCCGACATCTCGGTGGCCGTGGTCGACTCGCTCGACGCGGCGGTCGCGCACATCCGCCGGTACGGCACCGGCCACACCGAGGCGATCGTCACCGACTCGCAGCGGGCGGCCCGGGAGTTCGTGGCCCGGGTGGACTCGGCAGCGGTCATGGTCAACGCGTCCACCCGCTTCACCGACGGCGGCGAGTTCGGGTTCGGCGCGGAGATCGGCATCTCGACGCAGAAGCTGCACGCGCGCGGCCCGATGGGTCTGCCGGAGCTGACCAGCACCAAGTACGTGGTGACCGGAGACGGCCACCTGCGCTGATCTCCAGTCACGCGCCAGATCGGGGAAGTGGGGGTATCCCGGCACCTTTGATGCCGCTACTTCCCCGATCTGGTGTTGATCATCAGCCCGGGGACTACGAGCGGAGGCAATCCGGAGACACCGGGGCGGCCGGTGGCACCGCAACCGCCGGAGGCAGAACGGGCGGCACGGGGCCGGACAGCAGCTCCGGTGCCAGCTGTGCGGCAGGCCTGGTGCTCTCGTCGGGGAGCAGATCGGGCGTGACGATCCAGGCGGACCACAGTCCCTGCCCACTGTCCGGACCGGCCGACACCTCAACACCGGCTGACGGATCAGGCCCTGCTCCCGATCCGGGCATCGCATCCGACCCGGTGTCCGGACGGAACCAGGTCTCAGGCCCGAGACCCCGGGCCGGAAACAGCTCCGGCGCGCCGTCCGACAGCGCGGGCGCGATCCCCGGTCCGGCCGATGCCTCGGCCGGGCCGGTCAACGGGCGAGCCGGGGCGGGCAGCGGAGACACGGGCGCAGGCGACGCGGGCGTGAAGGCGGGCGGCCCAGAGTCGGGCGCGGGCGGCGGCGATGCGGGGAGCCGGCGCGGGCGCGGGGCCGGCACCGCGGGCGGCGCGGGCAGCTCGGCAGTCTGCGGCACCACGAACGGCGCCCCGGACACCGGCGCCTCGGGCGTGTTCGGACGGCACGCGCGGATCGCCCGCAACGTGGTGTGCACGTCGAACTGGTGGCCGTCGTCGCTGTCCCAGCCGCCGTCGCTGCGCTGCGTCTCGGTGAGCCGCCTGCGCGCGGAGACCAGCAGCCACTGCTCCTCGCCCACGTCGACCCGCCGCAGTGTGGCGGCGAGCCAGGCCACGTCGGCCGGGGACATCCGGGGGATCCGGTCGGCCAGCACCGCCTGGATGCGGGCGGCCTCGTAGTACATCTGCTGGCGGTGCAGCACCGCGGCGGCGAGCCAACCGGCCGGCAGGAACGACGGCCAGCTGCCGTCCGGGGCGAGCTGCGCGGCGAGCGCCTGGGCCGCCGCCTGCACCACACCGGCGTACGCGCCGCCGACCCGGTGGTCGAGTGGACCGGCGGCCCGCGCGTCCAGCCCGGCCACTGTCAGCCAGAACCCGGCGTTGGCGGTCTGGTAGAGCCGGGCCTCGGGATCACCGGGGGTGGCCCACTCGGGGGCGAGCCCGGCCAGCGAGGGGTCCTCGTCCCAGCCGCCGTCTGGTAGTTGCCGGGCGGCCAGCCAGTCCAGCGCGTGCCGGGCGGCGGGGCGGCCCAGCGCGCCGAGGTCGTCCAGCTCGGCCAGGCGGAAGCAGGTCGCGTCGATCGAGGCGACCTCGTCGTCGAGGACGGCGGGCCAGCCGCCGCCCGGCGCCTGCCCGGACTCGGCGGCGTCGAGCACCTCGGGCGGCACCGGAGCGCCGGTGCGCAGCCGGGAGAGGCGGGCGCGGTCCACCGCGTCACCGTGAGCGACGACGAATCCGATCGCCGCGTCCAAGTCCACCACGGCACTGACGGTACTGGCGCGGGCGACGTCACGCCTCGGTAGCTCGGTCAGGACCACCCGGCCCAGCGGTCGCCGTGATCGGGCGTATGCCCACGCCAGGGGCCCGGAGAGCACGATGGGCCCGCCCGGAGCGCCGGGCGGGACCATCGACACGACTCAGTACGCGGGCAGCGACGGGTCGACCTGCTTGACCCAGGAGAGCACACCGCCCTGGAGGTGCACCGCGTCGGAGAAGCCGGCCGCCTTCAGCGCGGCCAGCGCCTCGGCGGAGCGGACGCCGGACTTGCAGTGCAGCACGATCTGCCGGTCCTGCGGGAACTTCGCCAGCGCCTCGCCGGACAGGATCTCGCCCTTGGGGATGAGCGTCGCGCCGGGGATGCGGACGATCTCGTACTCGGCGGGCTCGCGCACGTCGACCAGGAAGATGTCCTTGCCGGAGTCCTGCCAGTCCTTCAGTTCCAGCGCGGTGATGGTCGAGTCGACCACCGCCTCCTGCGCCTCGTCGGAGACGGCGCCGCAGAAGTCCTCGTAGTCCTCCATCAGGTCGGTGAGGGTCGGGTTCTCACCGCAGAGCACGCAGTTCGGATCCTTGCGGACCTTGATCTTGCGGTAGCTCATCTCCAGGGCGTCGTAGACCATCAGCCGGCCGACGAGCGGCTCACCGATGCCGGCCAGCAGCTTGATCGCCTCGTTGACCTGGATCGACCCGATCGACGCGCAGAGCACGCCGAGCACGCCGCCCTCGGCGCAGGAGGGGACCATGCCGGGCGGCGGGGGCTCCGGGTAGAGGCAGCGGTAGCAGGGGCCGTGCTCGGCCCAGAACACCGACGCCTGGCCGTCGAAGCGGTAGATCGAACCCCAGACGTACGGCTTGCCGAGCAGCACCGCCGCGTCGTTGACCATGTAGCGGGTGGCGAAGTTGTCGGTGCCGTCGACGATCAGGTCGTACCGGGAGAAGATGTCCCGGACGTTCTCCCGGTCCAGCGCGGTGTTGTGGATCTCCACGTTGACCAGCGGGTTGATCTCGCGGATCGACGCCGCGGCGGACTCGGCCTTGGACCGGCCCACGTCGGAGACGCCGTGGATGACCTGGCGCTGGAGGTTCGACTCGTCGACGGTGTCGAAGTCGATGATGCCGAGCGTGCCGACACCGGCCGCGGCCAGGTAGAGCAGCGCCGGCGAGCCGAGGCCACCGGCGCCCACACAGAGCACCCGGGCGTTCTTCAGCCGCTTCTGCCCCTCGACCCCGACGTCCGGGATGATCAGGTGGCGCGAGTAGCGGCGGATCTCGTCTACGGTCAGCTCGGCGGCGGGTTCGACGAGCGGGGGCAACGACACGGTGGACTCCCCGGGATCGGCGGTGTGACCGCGCCATTGTCGCTCGCCCGGGCGGGGATCGGCCATGATGAGGGACACTGCGCCCGAACTGCGGGACCGGGAATAACTCAGACGCCGTCGGTGGGCTCGCCCTCGTACCGGACCCCGCCGACGTACGGCCAGGCGTTCGGCAGGCAGCCGTCCAGCCCGTACGTCTGCTGTTGCATCACCGGTGCGGGCGCGCCGGGCGCGGGGCACGCCTGGTGCAGCTCGCCGAACTCGTGCCCGACCTCGTGGTTGATCACGTAGGTGCGGTAGACCTCGATCGGGGCGCCGTAGTCGGGCACCGCTGTCATCCAGCGCGCCAGGTTGAGCACGACCCGGCCGGGCAGCCGGCAGGAGGTGTACCGGTCGGTGCGCAGGCCGCCCTCGGCGCACATCCGCTCCGAGGTGACGGGGGTGGCGAGGTAGACGGTGAAGTCGGCCGCGGCCGCCTCGGGCACCCGCTGCACCTGCAGATCCCCCGAGGCGATCCAGCTGCGCGGGTCGCCCAGTACCGCGTCCACGGTGGCGGCGAACTCGTCGGCGTCCTGCCCCGTGTCCTGCTCGACCTCGACCCGGTAGCGGCGCAGCGGGCCCTCCTGTCCGCGTACCGGAGATCGGCCCTGGGCCACCGCGAACGTGCCGGGGCCGGCGGTGGGGTAGCCGGTCGGCGCCGCCGCCGGGACGTCGGCCTCGGCGCCGCGCGCCAGCGACGGTTCGGCGGCGAGTGACGTCCCGCCGTGTCCGGACGGCGGCGCGTTCAACCGGGTGATCCCGGCCGCGCCGCCGACGGCCGCGAGCAGCATCGCCAGCAGCAGCACCGAGCGGCGGCGGCGCCGGCGCATCCGGCGCAAGGTGGGACGCTCGGGTGGCGGCGTGGCGGGGTTGTCGTAAGGGGACGACGACGTCATGACCTCAGCGTGCCACGCAATTCGGGCATTTAGCTGCTTTTGCCGCCTATGCCGCGAATGTTCTTCGCAAAACGGCTCAGAGGGCCGGCCCGGTGTACCGCTTCCCGCCCAGGTAGGGCCACGGGTTCGGCCGGCAGCCCTTGAGGAAGAGCGTCTGCTGCTGCATCACCGGCGCCGCCCGTCCCGCGCCCGGACACCCCTCGTGCCGGTGCCCGAGCTGGTGACCCACCTCGTGGTTGACCACGTAGAGGCGGTACGTGTCCAGCGGCATCCCGGCCTCGACCAGGTGCGGCGCCGAGGTCCGCCACCGGTCCAGGTTGATCACCACCTTGCCCGGTACCCGGCACGACGTGTACGGCACCCCGCCCACCCGGATGTCGATCCCACCAGCCCCGCACAGCCGCCCGGCCGTGTCCCGGGTGGCCAGGTAGATCGTGAAGTCGTACCGGTCGCCCGGGCCGACCCGCTGCAACCGCAGCGTGCCGCCGTCGACCCAGCTGCCCGGGCCGGCCAGGGCGCGCTGCACCGCCTCGCCGAAGGCACGGACCTCCTCGCCGGAGCCGTTCTCCACCGCCACCCGGTAGCGGCGCAGCGTCCCCGAGCGGCCGAGCACGCCGCTGGTCCGCTCGTCGTACGCGAAGCTGCCCCGGCCCTTCGCCGGCCCCGGACCGGACAGCGTCAGCACCGGCGCAGCCGGCGAACTGGGCGCCACCGGAGGCGGCGGCGCGACGCTCGGCGTGGACGGCTCCCGCGTGGGCGCCGGAGGCTGGGCGACGAACCCGTCGGTGACCCGCGTCCCCGCGCCCGCCGACGGCAGTTGCACCGCCACGCCGACCCCGACCGCGGCGGCGGCGACGAAGGCGCAGACCACGAGCGCGGTCCGCCAGCGCGGAAACGAGGAACGGGAGCGTGTGGCACGAGGGCGGCGGGAGCTGGGCATCCGGCTCAGCCTGCCATGTCACGCTCCGTTCCGCTCTCCCCCATGCCGGTGGTGGGCGACGGTGTCGCCTCGGCGAGCAGCCCGAGCACCGCCCGCGCCACGGTCCGTGGCACCTCCAGCTGGGCCACGTGCCCGACGCCGTCGAGCATCAGCAGCCGGCTGTCCGGGATGACCCGCGCGGCCTGCGGCGCCACCCGCACGTCGACCAGCCGGTCCTGCCGCCCGCCCACCACGAGCGTGGGCGCCCGGACCGCCGAAGCCTGCCGCCAGAGCGCGCCCTCCCCCGGCAGGTACGACCGCAGGAAGCTGCCGACCAGGCCCCGGAACGTCCGCACGTACGCGGCGGCGTAGTGAGCCGCCTCGTACCGGACCCGGATCTCGTCGATCGCCTCCTGCCGGCGCTGCTCGCTGATCCGGGTCAGGTCCGCCACGCACGCCTCCATCACCTGCTGCGCGGTCACCTCCGGGCTGAACTGGGCCAGCCGCCAGGCGGCCAGGCGTTCGCCCCGGGGGATCGCCAGCAACGGGAGCATCCGCCCCTGCAACGAGCGGCGGAAGTCCAGGAACGGCAGCGCGGGCGAGACCAGGGTGAGCGTGCGGACCAGGTCCGGGCGCAACGCCGCCACCCGGACCGAGATCGCGCCGCCGAGCGAGTTGCCGAACAGGTGCACCGGCCCTCTGTCGCTGTGCTCGATCCAGCGGATCACCCGCTCGGCGAAGGACGGGATCGTGTAGCGCGGTCCGGGCTCGCTGCGCCCGAACCCGGGCAGGTCGATCGCCTGGCCGTCGAGCCGGTCCGCGAGCAGGCCGGCCAGGTCGGTCCAGTTCTGCGCCGACCCGCCGAGGCCGTGCACGTACAGCGCGGGCTCCGCGCCGGGACCGGTGGCCGGGGTGTCGCGGACGTGCACGAGCGTGCCGTCGAGGGGTACGTGCCGGCCGGGCCAGGGCGGCGGGACGTGGTGTGCGGGAAGGCTGTGCTCCGGCCACAGTGCGGCGCGCTTCATGTCTCCAGTCTTCCCCGGACGGGCCGTACCGCACACCGGCTCAGGAGAGCAGCGCCTCCAGCCGCCGGTTCACCGCCGCGAGCGTGGCCCGCACGACCGCCTGCCGGGGATCCCCGGCCACCAGCGCCGAACCGGCCAGCTGCTCCACCCAGCCGTCGCAGACCAGCAGCACCACCACGGTGGCGACCTCGCAGTTGCCGAACGGCACCACGGCGGCGTGCTCCACGAAGCACCGGCCCCGCTCGCCGGCCGGGACGCTCCCGCCGAGCAGCTCGTCCACCGCGGCGGCGGCGGCCACCGCGCAGAGCCGCAGCACGTACCCGTCGACGGCCGGCCCGGTGGCGTGCCCCTCGGCCGTGCGGTCGCCAGCGACCAGACGGACCTCGGTGGTGGCGTCCAGGCCGAACGTGCTCACCAGGACGTGCTCGATCACCACCCGGGGCCCCGGCACGCCGCCGGTGTCCAGCGGTCGCGACGGCGCGGTCTCCGTCGTGGTCATCTGCCCACCGGAGTACGACGTCCCGAGCGTGACCGGGCTGCCGGTGGACATGCCGGTCGGCGCGGCGGCCAGCGACGTCTCGTCGACAGCGGCGCGACCCCGGTGGGTGGCCTGCCGGCGGCGGCGCGGCGGCTCGTCGGCGTCGCCGGGCGCCTCGGCCGGACGCGTGGCGCGGTCCGCGCCGAACCGCGCGTCACCGGAGCGGTTCGCGGCCGGACGGACCACACCGGTCCGCGCCGGCATCTCGTCGCCGGCCGTCTCGTCACCGTTGCGGGCCTCGACCGGCTCGGGCTGCGCGGTGCGGGCCTCGACCGGCGCTGGCGGCGCGCCGGGTGCCCGGTTCTCGCCCGTACGCGGCTCACCGGAACGCTCCAGCCGGGCCGAGCGGCGGCGCAGCGGGGCCGGCGGCGGCACGGCGGGCGCGCCGGGCAGGTTCTGCGGGGCGGCGGCCAGGCCCATCCGCTCCTGGAGCAGCCGGGCCACCAGGCGGCTCACCTCGGCCGGGTCGGCGCCGTCGGCCAGGTCGAGCCGGAGGCTGTGCGCGCCGGCCGGGGTACGGCGCAGCGCGGCGTCGCGTACGCCCGCCACCTCGCGGACCGCGTCGAGGATCGCGTTGACGTCGAAGCCCTCCGGCCGCTCCCGCAGGGGCGCGGGTTCGTCGTCGCGGCGCAGGTGGGTGGCGATGCGGGCGAGTTCGGGGGTCTCGGCGGACGGTTCCACTGCCGGTGGCTCCGGCACGACGGGCACGTCCGGTTCCGAGGGGACGCGCTGCGGCAGCACGGGGGACGGTTCCTCCGGTCGGGGCTCGGCGACCGCGTCGGCGGCCGGCACCGGTTCCGGTGCGGACCGGCGGGCCGCGTAGGGAGGGGCGCTCGTCGGGTGGGGCGCGGGGGTGGGGTCGAACCGCGGCGGGCCGCTCGTGGCGGGCACGCCCGAGGTCGGTGGGGCGGGGGCGGCTGCCTCCGTGGGGGCGTATCCACCGGCCGGCGCGGGCGGCGCGCCGGGCGCGGGCGGGGCACTCGTCGGCGGAGGGCCCGGGGGCGTGATCAGCGGCGCGACCGGCACCGGCGGCCCGGCCCAGGAGGGCCGCTCGTACCCGTGCGGCGGTTCGGCGTCGCCCCGGGCCAGCCGGAACGGCCGGGACGCCTCGGGCTCGGCGGGCGGCGGGTACTGCCGCGTCGTCTCCGGGCCGGGGGCCGGTTCGGCGCGCAGCGGCTCGTACGGCCGTACCGGCTCGGGCCGGGGTGGCTCGTAGGCGGCGGGCGGCTCGACGCGGGCCGGCTCGTACGGCCGCACCGGCTCGGGCGCCCACTCGGCCGCGCGGTCCTCGCGGACGGTGCGGTGGGCGGCGCTGTCGTCCTCCCACTCCCGGCGCTCGGCGGCGGGCTCCTCGGCCCGGCGGGCGGGCGGTTCCTCCGCGCCCCGGGCCGGCGGCTCCTCGGCCCGGCGGGCCGGCGGCTCGTCGGTGCGGGCCCACGGCGGGGCCCAGCCGTCACCCCAGCTCGGGCGGTTCCAGGACGGCCCGGACCAGTCCGGTTCGGCGGCCCTCGGGTCGTCACCCGCCGGCGGGTCGGCGGCGGCCCGCGGCTCGGTGCCGGCCGCCCGGCCCTCGGGCGGGTGCACCTCGCCCGGTGCGTGCTCCGCCCGGCTCGCGGCCGGCGGCGGGGTGACCGGCCGGTCGGCCCAGCCCCGGGACAGCGACGGGGTGGATTCGGTGTTCGGCGCGTGGTAGCCCGGCGGCACCTCGAACCCGGAGGCGGCGGCGCCGACCGGCGGGACCTGGAGCGCCGGTGGCGCGGAGGTCGGCCCGCTCTCGGCCCAGCGCGGGGCCCGGGGGGCCGGGTCGTCGGCGGCGTGCCGGGAACCGGCGGTCTCCCCCGGGTCGGTCGGCTGCTCGATCGTCGGCGCCGGGCGCGGGGCCGGCACGGCCAGCCGTTCGCCGTCGGCAGGCCGGGGCGGCTCGTCCGCGGGCGGGGCACTGACCGGCGCCTGGCGGGTCACTGGCGACTCCTCCCCGGCGTGGTGCACGCCGTTGACGTGACGACCGTTGACGCGGCCCGGTTCCGGCGTGGAGTGGCCGGGCAGCGGGGCCGGCAGGTCGCCGTGCCGGGGCGAGGAGGCGGCCCAGCCGCCGAGGTCGCCGTAGGGCCAGCCGCCGGGCGCCGGAGCACCGCGGGACCAGCCGTTCGGCGGGGGCGCCCAACCGCCGGTACGGGCCGGGTCGTCCTGCTGGCCCGTCCCGTCGCCGTGCTCTCCCGGGGTGGCGGCTCCGGGTTGCCCTGTTTCACTCACCGCGCGCTCCTTGGTCGCCCCCGCTGAGGCTACCGTGTGGTGACAGTGGCGATAAGTTACAGCGGCGGGCCAATTCCGCGACGGGTTCACGAACCCGGACCGGTTCGGGTGATACGTGCCGGCTCGTACGCAGATACTCGGAGGATCCGATGACCGCAGTGGGGAACGGTGCACAGACCGCCGGTCGGCCCACCCGCCTGCCCCGCTCGGCGCGCCGTAAGCAGCTGCTCGCCGCCGCTCAGGAGGTGTTCGTCGCGCAGGGCTACCACGCCGCCGCGATGGACGACATCGCCGAGCGGGCCGGTGTCTCCAAGCCGGTGCTCTACCAGCACTTCCCCGGGAAGATGGAGCTCTACCTCGCGCTGCTGGACACGCACTGTGACGCGATAGTGGCCAACGTGCAGGACGCGATGAGCGGCACCAACGACAACAAGGAGCGCGTCGGCGCCGCGGTGCGCGCGTACTTCGACTTCGTCGACCACGAGAGCGAGGCGTTCCGGCTGGTCTTCGAGTCGGACCTGCGTAACGATCCGGCGGTCCGGCAGCGGGTGGAGCGGGTCGAGCAGGGCTGCATCGCGGCCATCACCGACACGATCATCTCGGACACCGGGGTCAGCCGCTCGCACGCCGAACTGCTCGCCTCGGGCCTGGTCGGCGCCGCCGAGACGGCCGCCCAGTTCTGGCTCGCCGGCGGCCGTCAGGTGCCCAAGGCGGAGGCCGAGGCGCTGGTCGCGGCCCTGTCCTGGCGGGGCATCGCCAGCTTCCCGCTGCAAGGTGAGTCAGCCTGAACATCGGGCCGCCGGATCGGATAGCCTTCCCACGGTGGCTTTTTCGCCCCAGTTGAGGAGGCACAGTGGAGGTCAAGATCGGCGTGCAGTACGCGCCGCGGGAGCTGGTCCTGGAGAGCGCGCAGTCGCCGGCCGAGATCGAGCAGATCGTGACCGACGCCTTCGCCAAGAGCGAGGGCACCCTCTCCCTGACCGACGAGAAGGGCCGGCGCGTGATCGTGCCGGTCGGCAAGGTCGCCTACGTCGAGATCGCCGAGGCGTCGCCCCGCGCGGTCGGGTTCACCGTTCGCTGATTCCCGCGGCACCGGCCGCCGTGGCGGGCCTCCCGCCACGGCGGCTCAGTTGTTCAAGCCGACCGCTGTCATCCGCGCGGTGTGCGCCTCGGTCAGCCGGCGCAGCAGCCCCGGCACGTCCCCGCCGGTCCGCCCGATCAACGCGACGAGCGCGCCCCGGTCGGCGGCGGCCACCCGGCCCGCCTGGGACAGCGCCTCGCCGAGCAGCCGCCGCGCCCACATCGACAGCCGCCCGGCCGCCCGGGGATCGGCCTCGATCGCGGCCCGGATCTCGGCCGCGGCGAACTCGGCGTACCGGGAGTCGTGCAGCACGTCCAGCAGCAGCGTCCGGTCCGGCCCGTCCAGGCCGTCGGCGATCCCGCGCAGGAAGTCGTCGGTGATCGCGTCGCCCACGTACGCCTTCGTCACCGCCTCCGCCCAGTCCCGCGGCTCGGTCGAGTCGTGGTACGCCCGCAGCGCCTCGACGTAGGGGGCCATCGCCTCCTCCGGGGTGACGCCGCAGGCGGCGAGCCGGTCGGTGAGCCACCTGTAGTGCGCGATCTCGGTGGCGGCCATCTCGCTGAGCGCGGCGCGGCGGCGCAGGTCGGGCGCGAGGCGCGCGTCGGCGGCGAGGCGGTCGAAGGCGAGCAGTTCGCCGTACGCGACGAGCCCGAACAGGTCGGCGGCGGCGGGGTCGGGGGCGGACACGAACGCAGGCTACCGGCGCCATCGGTGTGACTCAAGTCACAACAACCCGCCCCGCGCGCACGGCCACCACCTGGGAATCGGGACGGCTCAGGGACCGTTCAGGTACGATGAGACAGTTGCCGTGGGCACCGAATCGGTCACTTGCTGATCAACGCCGGTCCCCGACGCGCGTGCGGCCCGGTCCGGCTCGGCGAATTCGCCCCTGACCGCGTGGCCCGCGCCATACCGATCGCGCCCTGAGGACTTGAGGGGCGCACCACGAGAGGGCACCCCCAAATCCATATGAGCGAGCAGATTTCCGGCCAGCCACTGGCCCCCACCGCCCCGGTCCCCCCGGAGGCACCCACGTTCGCCGCGCTCGGCGCGCGGCAGGAGACCGTCGAGGCGCTGGCCGCCGCCGGCATCACCCGCGCCTTCGCCATCCAGGAGTACGCGCTGCCGATCGCGCTGCGCGGCGTCGACCTGATCGGGCAGGCGCCGACCGGCACCGGCAAGACGCTCGGCTTCGGCATCCCGCTGCTGGAGCGCGTGTTCGCCCCGTCCGAGGGCAGCGACGGCGTGCCGCAGGCACTCGTCGTCGTACCGACCCGCGAGCTGGGCATCCAGGTCGCCAAGGACCTCGACGCCGCCGGCCGTACCCGGGGTGTCCGGGTGCTGCCGATCTACGGCGGCGTCGCGTACGAGCCGCAGATCGAGGCGCTCCGCAAGGGCGTCGAGATCCTGGTCGGCACCCCGGGCCGCCTGCTGGACCTGCAGAAGCAGAAGCACCTGCGGCTCGACCGGGTCCGCGCGCTCGTCCTCGACGAGGCCGACCGCATGCTCGACCTGGGCTTCCTGGACGACGTCGAGAAGATCCTGGCGATGCTGCCGGAGGACCGGCAGACCATGCTGTTCTCGGCCACCATGCCGGACCCGATCGTCACGCTGTCCCGGCGCTTCCTGCGCCGGCCGGTGACCATCCACGCCGGGCACACCGCCGAGACCGGTCCGTCGCCGCAGACCAAGCAGCTCGCGTACCGCACGCACTCGCTGAACAAGGTCGAGATCGTGGCGCGCATCCTCCAGGCCGAGGGCCGCGGGCTGACCATGATCTTCACCCGCACCAAGCGGGCCGCCGACCGGGTCGCCGAGGACCTCGACTTCCGCGGGTTCGCCGTCGCCGCCGTGCACGGCGACCTCGGCCAGGGCGCGCGTGAGCGGGCGCTGCGGGCGTTCCGGGCCGGCAAGATCGACACGCTGGTCGCCACCGACGTGGCCGCCCGGGGCATCGACGTCACGGGCGTCACGCACGTGATCAACTACGACTGCCCCGAGGACCAGGACACCTACACCCACCGCATCGGCCGTACCGGCCGGGCCGGGGCCACGGGTTCCGCTGTGACGTTCGTCGACTGGGACGACATGCCCCGCTGGCGGATCATCGACAAGACGCTCGGGCTGGACATGCCCGAGCCGCCGGAGACGTACCACACCTCCGCGCACCTCTACACGGACCTGGACATCCCGACGGACGTCAGCGGCACGCTGCCGACCGCCGAGCGCACCCGGGCCGGCCTGTCCGCCGAGGTCGAGGAGGACCTGGGCGGCGGCGGCCGGTCGCGCCGGGGCGCGCGGCGCGGCGACAGCCGGGGCCGCGAGCGCGGCGATCGTGACCGCGGCCGTGGCCGGGGCGGCGAGGGCGGATCGTCCGCCGGTTCGACCTCCGCGCAGGCCGACGCCGGGGACGACGAGGCCCCGCGTACGCCGCGTCGGCGCCGTCGCCGCCGGGCCGGCGAGACGGTGGCCGGTGAGCCGACCGCGGTGATCGGCACCGAGGGCGCGGCCGAGACCGCCGCCGCACCGCAGGCCGCGGAGGGCGAGGCCGCGAGCAAGCCGCGTCGCCGTCGCCGTCGCCGCGGCGGCAGCACCGGCGCGCCCGCCGAGGCGTCGAACGCCGACTGACGAACACCACGGAAACGGCCTCCCGGACCCCGGTCCCGGAGGCCGTCCCCATCCCCGCCCCTCCCACTCCCTCACTCCCCTCACTCCCTCACTCCCCTCACTCCCCTCACTCCCCTCACTGCGACGATCATGAAGTTGGCGGCGGCGCGCACGGCGTGTCGCGCCGTCAACTTCATGATCGACCGGGCCCGGGCGTCCCCGGGCGGACGGCGGTGGCGGCCAGGAAAGGTAGGTACTGATGCCGGAAGCGCTGGACTCGGCGCTCGCCGAGGTGCGGGCACTGCTGCTCGCGCCGGGGCTGACCCGCGCGGTCGCCGCCGGGCGCCGTCGCGGGCAGCGTCCCTCGGTGGTACGCGCGGAGCTGCGCCCGGTCACGCTGAAGGCCGGCCCCCGGTTGCAGATCGCCGTCTCCGACGGATCACGGCCGCACACCCGCAACGTGGCACCCGGTACGGAGGCCGGCGCGGCGGTAGACGAACTGCTCGCCGAGCCGTTCGGCAACTGGCACGTCGAGACAGCCGACGCGACGCTCCAGCTCCGGGTGACCAAGTCCGGCGAGGCGCAGGTGCACCGCGCGGCGGCCAGCCGCCCGGCCGCCGAGCCGGGCGGGCACGACCGGGCCAAGGAGTGGCTGCTCGACCCCGGTGATCCCCTGTTCCGGGAGATCGGCGGCTCGGCCGCCAAGCGCCGCCAGGTCGACGCGTTCCTGCGCGCACTGGCGGCCACGCTGCCCGACGACCTCACCGGCCCGCTGCGGGTGGTGGACCTGGGCTGCGGCAACGCGTACCTGACCTTCGCCGCCTACCGCTATCTCGTGCAGCGCGGCCTGGACGTGACGCTCGTCGGCGTGGACGTGCGCGAGGACCAGCGCCGGCGCAACACCGAACTGGCCGAGCGGCTGGGCTGGGCCGACCGGGTCGGGTTCGTGGCCGGCACCATCGCTGAGGCGCCCGTCGACCCGGCGCCCGACCTCGTGCTGGCGCTGCACGCCTGCGACACCGCCACCGACGAGGCGCTGGCCCGGGCGGTGCGCTGGGGCGCCCGCTGGGTGCTCGCCGCGCCCTGCTGCCACCACGATCTGGCCGCCCAGCTCCGGGCCGGTCAGGCACCCGCGCCGTACGAACTGCTGACCCGCCAGGGCATCCTGCGGGAGCGGTTCGCCGACGTGCTCACCGACTCGCTGCGGGCCGCACTGCTGCGCCTGCACGGCTACCGCGCCGAGGTGGTGGAGTTCGTCGACTCCCAGCACACGCCGCGCAACCTGCTCATCCGGGCACGGCGGACGGCGGACGCGCCCACCGACGGGCAGCGCGCCGAGTATCGCGAGCTGGTCGGCCAGTGGGGTGTCACGCCCCGGCTAAAGACGTTGCTGGCCGAGGAGCGCTGAGCCGAGGCGCGCTGAGGAGCGCCGAGCGCGGCGGTCCTACCGCCCGCGCTCGCCCCGGTTGCGGTCGCCCCGGTCCAGCACCGACACCCGCTCACCGCGGTTCGATGCCCGCTCGCCGTCGTACGACGCGCTCGGGAACGGCACCACCTTCCCGGGCTGCTCGGCGTTGCCGGCGGCGGCGAAGGCGTTCCACGAGATGTCCACGAGCATCCGCTTCAGCTCGGCGTGCCGGAGGGCGGCGTCGCGCTGCAACGCCATCCGCGTTCCCAGCACCACCGAGACCAGCGTGGTGCAGATGGCGCCGGTCGCGGCGATCAGGTGCACCCCGGTCGCCTCGCCTCCGCGTACCGCCAGCACCAGCAGCCAGATCCAGAAGCCGAGAGCGAACAACGCGGCCTTGGCCACGAAGAAGAGGCTCACCGCGCCGGGGCGATGCGGTACGGGACGATCCGGCTCGGCCATGCTTCTCCTCCGTTCGGTACTGGGGTTCCAGCCCTCTTACCCGAACCGGATTGCCCGAACCGTGCTTCCGCATTTGATCGATCCCGCCGTTCAGCCCTCCGGACCGATCAGTCAGTTACTTCTCCGGCCCGGCGTACTAGGCTCGATACGCGAGCCGGGCCACCGGAGGAGGGGGACAGATCCACCAGGGATGGGTTCCGCAGACGTTTCGCCACAGATGGCCTTCGCGCGCTTCGTACGCCGGGCCATCGACGCCGCACGCGAGGAGCGCGGCTGGACGGTGACCGACCTCGCCACCCACACCGGTGTCGGCCGTTCCACTGTGTTCCGCTGGCTGGCCGGCGACTGGCAGGACTACCCCGAACTCGCGAAGGTCCGCGGCTTCTGCGCCGCCCTCGACCTGCCCGTGGCTGCGGCGTTCCGCGCGCTGGGCCTGCCCGACGCCGGGCCGGTGCCCCGCCGCCGGGGTGCCGAGGACGGCCCGGTGGAGGCCGACGTGCGCGTCATCCTGGATCGGCTCGCCGACCCGAACGTGCCCGCCGAGGAGAAGCACCACATCCGCGACCTGCTCCGCTACCTGGCCCGCCGACCGATCCGCCGGGCCGGCTGAGCGCCGGACGGGCGACGGGGCTCAGGGCACCGTCAGCGTGAACTCGGCGGTCCGCACCACGCCGCCCACCTGGAAGTCCAGAAACATCCGGTAGCTACCCGGCCCTGGCGCGGTCAGCCAGAACGTCACGTCGTCGCCGTCGCGCACCGGCTCCGGGTGCACGTGCAGGTAACCCAGGTCGCCCTCGCGCAACGCCACCAGGTGCCCGTACGCCCCGAGGTACGGCTCCAGCGCCGCCGCCGCGCCGTCCGCGCCGGTGACCCGGAACCGCAGCGGCACCGACTTCCCCACCTCCGGCGTGCCCGCGTACCCGGCGGTGAATCCGTCGACGGTGGCCGACGTGGCGGCGGCGGGCAGCGGCCGGGGCCGGTACGCGCCGGACGCGGTCAGATCGGCGCCGAGCACCACGGCGACCTGACGGCCGTCGTCGGCGACCGCGGTGAAGTCCGCGTACATCCGCCAGGGGCCCGCGTCCGGCGCCGTGATCGGCACCGACCAGGTGCCGTCGGCGGCCATCGTCGGGTGCAGGTGCCGGTAGCCGCTGAGGTCACGCCGGACCATGATCACGTGCATCGGCTTGTCGTGCACGACGGCGAACCGGGTGACCGCCCGGCGCTGGTCGTCCCGGATCTGGAAGCGCAGCTCACCGGCGCGGCCCGCGACCAGCTCGGTCGACGGCACCAGCGTGTAGCCGGCCGAGGTGATCGACAACCCGGTCGCGCCGTCGCCGCCGCCCTGGGTGACTGTGGCGCCGTCGTGCGTGTGCGCGCCGGTGCCGGGTGAGTGGGCGTGCGTGCCGCCGTCTGATCCGCCCGTGGCGACCCCGGCCGTGGCGCCGGCGGGCCGGGCCGCGCCGGCCGGCGCGTTCATCCGCCCGAGGCCGAAGCCGAGCAGGACGGCGAGCACAAGGCCGCCCACCACCAGGGCCAGCCGCAGCGTCTCCCGGTCGACGGCGACGGGCCCGGCCGCCCCGGCCGAACCACTCGCGCCGTTCCCGGACAGCGCCGCGTCCACGGACCGCGCCGCGGGAGCGCCGGAACCGGCCTCGGAGTCGTCGGGGACGACGCCGGTGCCGGACGTGACGGACGGCGACTCAGGCACCGCCGCCGACCAGCTCGTAACCCGCCTCGTCCACAGCGGCACGCACGGACTCGACGGGCAGCGGCGCCGCGCTGGTGACAGTGGCGGTGCCGCTCGTCAGATCGATCCGGACCTCGTCGACGCCGGGCAGCGCGGACAGCTCCTCGGTCACCGCCTTGACGCAGTGTCCGCAGGTCATCCCGGTCACGGTGTACGTCTGGACGACGGGTCGCTGCTCGGTCATGACCCCACGGTACCGCCGCCCGGGTGCGGGCCCGACGACGGTCCACCGACGGTGGTGACGCTCGCATTCCGCCCGGCCCGGGAACTTTTCGCGCAGGCCGGGGGACGGGTCAGCCGGCCACCGCGAGCGCCAGCGGCAGCACGTCCGGCGCGCCGGCCCGGCGCAGCAGCCGCGCCACCATGCCCATCGTCCAGCCCGAGTCGACCAGGTCGTCCACCAGCAGCACCGGCCCGTCCAGCCCCGCCAGCGCGCCGGCCAGATCGCCGGGCAGGTGGAAGGCGTCGTGCAGCGCGCGTACCCGCTGGGCGCTGTTGCCGCGCGGCCCGCCACCGCCAGGCCCGGCCGGGACGACGTGGCCGAGCAGCGGCAGCCGGCCCACGGCGGCGATCCGCTCGGCCAGCGAGCCGACCAGCAGCGGGCGCGTCCGGGAGCCGACCACGACCACACCCGCCGGCCGCCGGGGCCACGGGTCGTCGCCGTGCGCCCACGCCTTCAGCACCTCGACCACGGCGGCCACCACGTCGTCGGGCACCGTGCCGTCCGGCGCCTCCGGCCCGACCAGCCCGCGCAGCCGCCCGCCCCACCCCAGGTCGGACAGGCGCCCCACGGCCCGGCCGGGAAGCGCCTGCTCCGCCGGGGTGATGCGGCCCTTCAGGGGTACGCCGACCGACTCCAACCCGGTCGGCCAGAGCTTCTTGGGCGGGATCGGCACGCCGGGGCGCCCGAGGAACGTCTGCGCGGCGGTCAGCGCCTGGTCGGTGACGGCGGCGTCGAACAGCGGGCCGGCGCAGTTGTCGCACCGCCCGCAGTCGGCCGCCCCGGTGTCGTCCAGCCCTTCCCGCAGGTAGCGCATCCGGCAGCCGGACGTCGAGGCGTACTCCCGCATGGCCCGCTGCTCGGCGGCGCGCGCGTCGGCGACGCGCCGCAACCGGGCCTCGTCGTAGACCCAGGGCTCGCCGGTGGCGAGCCAGCCGCCGCGTACCCGGCGGACCGCGCCGTCCACGTCGAGCACCTTGAGCATCAGCTCCAGCCGGGCCCGGCGCAGGTCGACCACCGGTTCGAGGGCCTGGGTGGAGATCGGCCGTTCGGTGTCCAGCGCGGCGAGCACGGCGCGGACCTGCTCCTCGGGCGGGAAGGCGAGCGAGGCGAAGTATCGCCAGATCGCCGCGTCCTCCACGCCCGGCAGCAGCAGCACCTCGGCGTGCTCGACGGCCCGGCCGGCGCGGCCGACCTGCTGGTAGTAGGCGATCGGCGAGGGCGGCGCGCCCAGGTGCACGACGAACCCCAGGTCGGGCTTGTCGAAGCCCATGCCGAGCGCGCTGGTGGCGACCAGCGCCTTGATCTTGTTGTCCAGCAGGTCCTGTTCGGCGGCCCGCCGGTCGGCGTCCTCGGCCTGGCCGGTGTAGGAGGCGACCGACCAGCCCCGGCCGCGCAGGAAGTCGGCCGTCTCGGTGGCCGCCGCGACGGTGAGCGTGTAGACGATGCCCGAGCCGGGGAGCCGGTCCAGGTGGTCGGCCAGCCAGGCCAGGCGGTGGGCCGGGCTCGGCAGATCGAGGACGCCGAGGCGCAGCGACTCCCGGTCCAGCGTGCCGCGCAGCACCAGGGCGTCGCCGAGCTGCTCGGCCACGTCCTGCGTGACCCGGGCGTTGGCGGTGGCGGTGGTGGCGAGCACCGGCGTGTGCTCGGGCAGGTTGGCCAGGAACGTGCGCAGCCGCCGGTAGTCCGGCCGGAAGTCGTGCCCCCAGTCGGAGACGCAGTGCGCCTCGTCGACCACGAGCAGCCCGGTGGTGGCGGCGAGCTTCGGCAGTACGCCGTCGCGGAAGTCCGGGTTGTTCAGCCGCTCCGGGCTGATCAGCAGCACGTCGACGGCACCGGCGTGGATCTCGGCGGTGATCTCGTCCCACTCGTCCAGGTTCGCCGAGTTGATGGTGCGGGCCCGGATGCCGGCCCGGGCGGCGGACTCGACCTGGTTACGCATCAACGCCAGCAGCGGCGAGACGATCACCGTCGGCCCATGCTGGTTCCCCTCACGCAGCAGCGCGGTGGCCACGAAGTAGACGGCCGACTTGCCCCAGCCGGTGCGCTGCACGCAGAGCACCCGCCGCCGGTCGACCACCAGCGCCTCGATCGCCCGCCACTGGTCCTCGCGCAGCCGGGCGTGGTCGCCCGCCAGCCGCCGCAGCACCGCCTCGGCACGCTCCCGGACGGCCATCCGATCCTGGCTCATCCGGCATTTCTACCAGGGAGGGCGGACGACTCCGGCGGGCCGGACGGCGACGTGGACGCGGGCGTGGGCGTCGGTGCGGGTGGCAGGAAGATCAGCAGCTCGCGCAGCGCGTCAGTCGCCGCCGCCGGCAGCAGGCACCGCGAGGCCAGTTCCTCCATCGACGTGTACGGGCCGCGCATCCGCCGGTCGACCACCACGTGCTGCGCCTGCGACCGGGTCAGTCCCGGCAGCCCGGCGATCACCTGGTCCGGCACCGAGTTGACGTCCACCAGTCCGCCGTCGTCGTACGCGCGGGGTAGGTCGGGACGCCCGATGCGCAGGTCGTCCCGGGCCGACGGGTACTGGTAGAGCAGGTAACGGGCGTACTCCCGGCGCAGCCGGTTGCGATCGGCGTACGGCCGGCCCCGCCAGAGACCGCGCAGCCAGGCGAGCAGCCGGCCGTTGAGCAGCACCACGTGCGGGACGCCCACCACCCAGGTGGTCAGCCAGATCAGGATCACCGCGCCCTCGGTTCCGCTGACCTCCTCGGTCTCACTGCCGCCGACGACCACCGCGAACGTCACGGCCACCGTCAGGTAGTAGATCGCGGCGACGACGCTGCCCCAGCCCCGGCGCCAGACCCCGTAGAGCAGCACCACCAGCCACGTGAGCATGCCGAACGAGAGCAGGGCGACGAGCGCGCCGCCCACGGTCGCGACGACGCTCAACCAGCCGGGCACACCGGATGGACGCCGGGACGGCGGCACGGGACCGATCAGCGGCGCGGCAGGGGGCGAGACCCAGGGCGGCACGCCGGTCGGCGACTCACCGGGCGGTGGCGGCGGAAACGGACCACCCGGCTGCGCCGAGACGGTGACCTGCACCGGAACGGTGAGCTGCGCCGAAACCGTGGGCTGGGCCGGAGCCGTGGGCTGGGCCGGAGCCGTCGGCTGGGCCGGAGCCGTGGGCTGGGGCGGCGTCGTTGGCGGAAGCGGGCTCTCGGTCGGGCCGGTGGGCAGCGGCCGGGCCGGTGCGTCGGCGGGGGCCCGAAACGGCTCCGGGCCGCCCGCCCACCTCTCGCCGGGTCCGGCCGGACGACGCGGCGCCTGCGCCAGGAGATCCGGGTCGGCGCGCAGGATGCGCCGGTGCAGATCCTGGAGCGGCTCGCCCGGTTCGATGCCGTACTCGTCGCGGAGCAGCCCGGCGTAGTCACGGTAGGCGGCCAGCGCCTCGGCCTGCCGTCCACTGCGGTGCAGCGCCAGCATGAGCTGGTGGCGCAGCCGTTCCCGGACCGGGAACTCGGCGACCAGCTCGACCAGCCGGCCGACCAGCTCGCCGTGCCGGCCGTCGGCCAGCTCCAGGTCGACACGCGTCTCCAGGGCGACCGCGCGCATCTCCACCAGCCGGTGCCGGGCCGCGTCGAAGTACGGACCGGCGAACCCGGTGAACGGCTCCCCCTGCCACAGCTCCAGCGCGGCGCTCACCTCGGCGAGCGCCTCCTCCGTACGCCCGGCGACCTGTGCCGACCGCGCACGCCGCACGCCGCGCTCGAAGCGCACCGCGTCCACCGCCTCGGGCGGCACGTGCAGCAGGTAGCCGGCGTCGGTGAGGGTGAGCACCCGGGCCGGGGTACGTGGAGACCGGTCCGGTTCCAGCACCCGGCGCAGACCGGCCACGTGCTTCTGCACCACGTTGGGGCCGTTCACGGGTGCCTCGTCCGGCCAGACCGCCTCGACGATCTGCCCGCTCGGCACGGGACGGCCGGCGGCGAGCAGCAGCACAGCCAGTACGGCCCGCTGCTTGGCCGGGCCCAGATCGATCTGACGGTCGGCGTACCAGGCCCGCTGCGGGCCGAGGAGTTCGAAGCGCAGCGCCTCTGACATGCGAGTTTCCGCCCCCGTGTCGGCTGCCGTGGCCCACTGTGGCCGACGGCAGTCGGACGGCAGCATATCGGCAGCGAGACCGCCGTGACGTCTGACGATACTTACCCGGCAACAATCACCTGGGAAAGTGAGTCGAACACCATGACGCAGCGAAACGGTTCCGCCGGCAGCCTTCGGCGGATCGCGGCTCTCGCGACGGCCGTGCTGGCCACCGCCGCCCTGTCCGCCGGGTGCGGGACCGGGGACGCCGCCGAGAGCGCCGGGCCGGCGCCGAGCCCGTCGGCCGACCCGAAGGCCACGCTGCTGGCCGCCGTGCCGGACGAGAAGGACCCGGCCTTCCGGTTCTCCACCATCGAGGGCGCGGACAAGTTCGACGGGGTGGTCGACCCGGCGACGCGCGGCCTCGATCTGTCCATGTCGGAGAAGAGCAAGGACCCCGAGTTCACCATGGGGATGACCTTCCGCGTGATCGAGGAGGACATCTGGATGCGGGTCAAGATCACCGGTATGGCCGGCCTGCAGGACATGATGAAGCTGCCCAAGCGCTGGATGCTCCTGGACCGCACCAAGCTCGACGACGCCTCCGGCGTACCGGTCTACCAGAACGCCGACCCGGCCAACACGGCCGCCGTCATCCGGACCGCGGAGACGGTCGAGGACCGGGGCGACGGCACGTACGCCGGGTTCGCCGACCTGACCGCGAACGCCGACATCCGCGAGAGCTTCACCACGGTGGACGTGGCCGCGCTCGGTGACGCGGCGAAGAAGGTGCCGTTCACCGCTGTGGTCGGGCCGGACGGGAACCTCACCTCGCTGACCCTGGAGCTGCCGGCCGCGGGCAAGCAGAAGGCGATGAAGGTGGTCGCCAAGTACTACGACTTCGGCAAGGCGCCGAAGATCAGCGCGCCGACGGGCTCGCAGGTGCAGAAGGCGCCGGCGTCGGCGTACGAGATGCTCAACGGCTGACCACGACGTGAGCGCGAGGGGCGGTGGCCACACGGGGGGCCGCCGCCCCCGACCTTGCCCCGGTCGATCATGAAGTTAGCGCGGCCGGACACGGCGTGTCGTGCCGTTAACTTCAGGATCGACCGGGGCGTGGGCCGGAGGTCAGCGGGAGCGGCGGAGGGCGGTCAGGACGGGGGTTACGCGGGAGCGGAGACTGGCCAGGCCGCCGGGGAAGAAGTAGACGGCCAGGATGAACACCGTGCCCAGGACGAACAGGGGCTGGCTCAGCGGGTGGCTGAGGAACGCGGGCAGGCTGTTCACCGCGTCGCTGCTGCCGAACGCGGTGAGCCGGTGGTCCAGGTACATGTAGAGGACGCCGCCCAGCACCGGGCCCCACCGCGTACCGGGGCCGCCGAGCACCACCATGACCAGCAGCGACAGCGTCAGCTCCGACGACGTGATGTGCGGGCTGGCGCCGCCGACGATCAGCACGTAGACCACCCCACCGGCCGACGCGAGACCGCCGGCCAGCGTGAACGCCACCAGCTTGAACCGGTACGGGTCGAGCCCGAGCACCCCGATGCGCCGCTCGTCGTCGCGCAGCCCGGCCAGCACCCGCCCGGTCGGCGAGGCACTGACCCGGTGCACCACGAGGACCACGATGGCCAGGTACGCCAGCGCCAGCCAGTAGAGGTTCACCGTGTTGGTGACGCCCACCAGGGCAGCCGGCAGCCCCGACACGTCCAGCGGCAGGCCCTCCTCGCCGCCGGTGAGGCCGCCGAAGTCGCGGGCCACCAGGATCGCCCCGACCTGTGCGAACGCCAGCGTCACCATGGCGAACGCGATGCCCACCGTCCGCAGGGCCACCGCGCCGAGCAGCGCGGCGAGCGTGGTCCCGCCGATCACCGTGAGCACGGCGGCCTGCCACAGCGGCAGCCCGGCCTTGGTGACCAGGATGTCGGTGCCGTACACGCCGGCGGCGAAGTAGAGGGCGTGGCCGAAGGAGAGCATCCCGGTACGCCCGAACAGCAGGTCGTAGCCGGCCGCGAGCCCGCCGAACACCAGGCAGATGGCGAGCAGTTGCAGCGTCCCCGGCGAGTTGAGCGGCCCCTCGAAGATCCCGGGCAGGTTCAGCGTGGAGTACGGCAGCACGGCCGCCACCGCCAGGGCCACCAACGGCAGGTACGGACGCAGGCCGTGCCAGCGGGAACGCCCGGGGGTCAGTTCGTCGGGCACCTGCGCCGGAGGCGCGTCGACCACCGAGTTGGTCATACGTGAGCCACCTTTCCGGCCAGGCCCTGCGGACGCAGCAGCAGCACCACGGCGAGCAGACCGACCACGCACAGGTCACCCAGGCCGGATGTGCCGTAGTAGTTGACGAACTGTTGCAGCAGCCCCACCGCGACCGCCGCGTACGCGGACCCGACCACCGAGCCCATTCCGCCGATCACCACCACGATGAAGGCGAAGATCAGCAGTGAGCCGCCCTGGCCCGGCGAGACGGTGCCGAAGTAGACGCCACCGAGCGCGCCGGCCAGCGCGGCGGCGGCCCCGCCGATCGCGAAGACCAGCGTGAACGCCTTGCGCACGTCGATGCCGAGCGCCGTCACCATCTCCCGGTTCTCCACGCCGGCTCGGATGATCAGGCCGTACCGGGTCCAGCGCAGGAACGCCAGCAGCGCGCCGAGCACCACGGCGGCGGCGACGATCAGCAGCAGCCCGGCGTTCGGCACCTGCGCGCCGAGCACCGATGTGACGCCCCGGCTCCAGTCCGGACGCGGGAACGGCCGCGGGTCCGCACCCCAGGTCGCCTGGAGCAGCGCCACCCCGGCCAGCGACAGGCCGACGGTGACGAGCACCTGTTCGATGGTGCGGGAGTAGAGCGGCCGGATCAGCACCAGCTCCACCAGCACCGCGACGAGCGAACCGGCCAGCACACCGCAGACGACGGCGAGCACGAAGCCGAACCCGTCCGGGCCGGCGCCGGGCAGGTTGCCCGCCGCCCACCAGGTCGCGTACGCGCCCACGCCGAGGAACAGCCCGTGCGCGAAGTTGAGCACGTCGGCGAGGCCGAACACGAGGGACAGGCCGGAGGCGACGAGGAAGTACAGCGCCGCCAGGCCCAGCCCGGTCAGCGTCAGCAGGACCACGGTGTTCACGCGTGCACCTCCCCGGAGCCGGAACCCACACCGAGCAACGACTTCGTCAGCGCCGTCTCCAGCAGCAACTCCCGGGCGTCGCCGGTCCAGGCGACCTTGCCGGCGGAGAGCACCACCGCGTCGGTCGCCAGCCGCCGTACCACCGCCAGGTTCTGCTCGACCAGCAGCACCGGCACGGATTCCGCCACCCGTTCCAGCACCTCGGCCACCTCGGTCACCACCTTCGGCGCCAGCCCCTTCGTCGGCTCGTCGACCAGCAGCAGCCGGTTGTCGTTGAGCAGCACCCGGCCGATCGCGAGCATCTGCTGCTGCCCGCCGGACAGCGAGCCGGCCCGTTGCCGTCCGCGCCGCTCCAGCTCCGGAAAAAGCGAGAACACCTTGTCGTACGCGGGCGTGACGCCCCGCCGTTCCGCCAGCCGCAGGTTCTCCGCGACGGTGAGCGCGGCGAAGACGCAGCGGTCCTCCGGCACGTAGCCGAGGCCGTCGCGGACCAGCCGGTGGGTCGGGCGGGCGAGCAGGCTGCGCGCCCCCATGCGTACGCTGCCGCGCACCTCGCCGCCGCGCGGCGTCAACCCGACGATCGCGCGCAACGTGGTGGTCTTGCCGACGCCGTTGCGCCCGAGCAGCACCGTGACGCCGGTGGGCGCGACCTCGAACGACACCCCCTGGAGGATGTGCAGTCCGGCGATCCGCACGGACAGGTCCGCCACGGACAGGACAGGTTCCACCATCAGAGGGCCTCCCCCAGGTACGCCTCCTGCACGGTGGCGTTCGCCATCACCGTGTCCGGGGTGTCGCACGCCAGCAGCGCGCCGTGGTGCATCACGGCGATCCGGTCGGCCAGTTCCAGGATCACGTCCATGTGGTGTTCCACCATGAGCACCGCCCGGCCGCTGTCGCCGGTCAACGACTTGATCACGCTGACCAGCTCGGGTACGTCCTCGGCGCTCACCCCGGCCATCGGCTCGTCCAGCAGCATCACCCGGGGTTCACCGGCGAGCAGCAGGGCGATCTCCAGCTTGCGCTTCTCGCCGTGGGCGAGGGTGCCGGCGAGCGCCGTACCCCTGTGGTGCAGGCCGACCCGGTCGAGCGCCGCGTCGGCGGCGGCGGCCACCTCCCGGTCGGCCGCCGCCCGCCGCCACAGCTTCATCGAGCCACCCCGGTGTGCCTGTACGGCGAGCCGGACGTTCTCCCGCACGCTCAGCGAGCCGAAGACCGAGGACGCCTGGAAGGTACGCCCCAGTCCGAGCCGGGCACGCCGGTGCGGCGGAAGCGCGGTGATGTCCGCGCCGTCCAGCAGGACCGTGCCCTCGGTGGGCCGGCGCAGGCCGGTGATCAGGTTGAACAGGGAGGTCTTGCCGGCGCCGTTGGGCCCGATCACGCCGAGGAACTCCCCCGGCGCCAGATCGAGGTAGACGGAGTCGACGATGGCGACCTCACCGATCCGCCAGGTCAGACCGCGGGTGGCGAGCACCGGTCAGCCCTTCATCTGCGCGACCGGCGGCGCGCTCTCGTCACCGGTGAGCGACTTCTGCGCGGTCGCCGTGAAGGCGGTGCCGCTGCCGGAGAGCTTCGCCTGGTACATCGGCTGGAGCAGGGCGTGGTCCTCGGCGCGGATCTTCATGGTGCCCTTGACGCCCTCGAACTCCCAGCCCTCCAGTGCCTTGACCATCTTCTCCACGTCGTCGCCGCCCTCCTGCACGGCGCGGACGACCATCTGCGCGGCGGCGAACCCGTCCGGGTGGAACAGGTCGAGCGTGCCACCGGGCACCTTCGCCTTCGCGGCCTTGGCGGCCTCGGTGTCGCTCGCGCCGTCGAAGTAGTGCGACAGGAACGAGATCTTGCTGCCCGCCGCGCCGAACGTCGGCCACGAGGCGCGGATGTCCAGGCCGGTGACGACAGTGGTGGAGGCGAGGACGCCCTGCTGGTCGAGCGTCTGCCACATGGCGCCGGCGGTGGTGCCGGCCCAGGCGACGAAGAGCAGGTCCGGCTTGGCGGCCTTGATCTGGCTGGCGAACGGCGTGAACTCGGTGGCACTGGCCGGGGCCCGGACGCTGCTGACGTTCGCGCCCGCGCCGCCGATGACGGCCTTGACGGCGGCCTCGTTGGCGTCGCCGAACGCGCCGTCCTGCGCGAACACCACGACCTTCTTGCCGCCCGCGTCGCCGATGAACGACCGGGCGGTCACCACGTCCTGCCACGACTGCCGGCCGGAGCGGAACGTGTACTTGTTCGCGCCGGTCACCGCGTCGGTGGCGGCCGGGCCGGAGATGAACAGCACCTTGTTCTGCGCGGCGATCGGCGCGACCTGGAGCGCCACCCCGGAGGAGGTGGAGCCGGCGATGATCTTCGTACCCTTGCCGATCAGGTCCTTCGCGGCGGACACGGCCTTGGCCGGGTCGCCCGCGTCGTCGGCCTCGGTCACCTCGATCGTGCGGTCACCGACCTTGCCGGTGCCCTTGGTGGCGAAGTCGAGGCCCGCCTTGAACCCCTCGATGTACTGCTTGCCGTAGCTGGCGAGCGGCCCGGACTGGGAGTAGACCAGACCGACCTTGACCGGGGCGGCGTCGCCGCCGCCGGATGCGGTGTCCTGCGGGCTGCCACAGGCCGTGGCGGCCAGAGCGACCGCCACCGAGGTGGCGGCGGTAAGGAACACCCGTCGCGTGTGCCGGATCGTCATTGCGACTCCAGGTGAGGACAGGGGGAATGTCAGTTGTCGGCTCACGCTAGAAGTGACGTCACCCACGGGCTATGTGGTCGGCGCACACAAGTACCCGCGACGGGATGGCCGCACGTTACAACGCCGGACATCGCCACGTAACCGCGCCGACCCGGGATGGCCACACCCACCACGCAGACCCCGCCGGGAATGTCGGCCCACGCCATCGCGGGCCGGGTCAGCGCCCGCCGCAGTCCCCGTCGTGGTCGGCCGCCTTGGGGCAGCGCCGGCCACCGCCGTGCGGGCGGTCGCACCAGACCCAGTGGCGTACGGACTGCTCATCCTCCCGCGACACGGTCGTCCCGGCGCGCTCCACGTCGGCCAGGAACCCCAGCGCCCGGCAGATGGCCCGCGCGAACGCCCGCGCGCCGTCGAGGTCGGCCGCGAGCACCGGCAGGTGTACGACGAACCGCTCCCGGCTCACCGCTGCGCGCCCGGCGTGAACCGGGACTGCCAGCTCTTGAGCGCCGCCTTGATGCGCGTGTTCTCCTCGGCGTACCGGGACGCGTCTCGCCGGGCCAGCGCCAGGTCACCGGCCACCCGGTAGAGGAAGGCGTGCACCTCCGCCGGGTCGAGCCCGTGCCGCACGGTGCGGAACCGCCGCTCGCGGATCTGCCCGACGCTCAGCGGCCGGCACGACTCCGAGCGGTACCAGCCCTGGTTGGGCGGCCCTCCCTTGCCACGTCGCCGGGTTGGCTGGAACAGGTTGAGCACGTTGCGCACGCCGATCCTCCTCACCGAGCCGTGGAGGCGGCCCGCCCGCAGACAGGGGACGCGGGCGGGCCGCCGACCCCGAGACCGCAGCCCGTTCGGCGGTACGACCCCGGAGCCCAATCCGGGTCCGACTCCCGAGGTTTGCCGAACCAACCGGAGCCGGACGCGACTCAACCTACACCAGTATCTGGTTATGCGCGAGCCTCCACTCTCGACGCGCTGGGCAACTTGTTGCAGTTACTTGTGCAGGTAGGGCAGGATCGGATTCGCCGAACCAACCGGAGTCCCCACCATGCCCACAGCAGAAGCACCGTTCCGCCGCATCGCCAACGACATCGCCGCAAAGATCAAGAGTGGCGAGCTGAAGCCGGGCGACAGACTGCCCTCAACCCGCGAGTTGGCCGAGTCCTACGGCGTCCACATGAACACGGCCTACCGTGCGATGTCGTTGCTGCACGATCGCGAGCTGATCACCGGCCAGCCCGGCCGAGGCACCTACGTAGCCGAACCGCCAGCCTGATCAACTCCACTACGCCGAGTTGGCGGCATCATCCCGCCCGGAAGCAGCCACTTCCCCGAAGTGGTGCCCACCCCGCCCCACCGAGCCCCGCCGAGCGCACCCCCACCCCGCCCCACCGAGCCCCGCCGAGCGCACCCCCACCCCGCCCCGCCCCGCCGATCTTGGAGTTGTGGCGCCTCAGATGCCCGGTTCGCGGCTTACGCGAGGCACCACAAGTCCAAGATCGATAGAGCGGCCCGAGATCTTGGTACGGGATGGCCCCTCGGGGGCCGTTTCGTACCAAGATCTCGGGAGCGGGCGAGCGCGACGGACCCCCGGCACGCTAACGGGGTGCCCGCCGCTGCGGCGGGCACCCCGGAAGAAGGAGCAGGGTCAGCGGCCGGCTCGGGCGGCCACCGCCGTGTCGGGGTGGTCGCTGAACACGCCGTCCAGGCCCAGGTCGAAGAACAGCTCGTACTCGGACGTGATGTCACCACGCGCGTTCGGGTCGGTGCCGATGCGGAAGTCCACAGGCAGGAACTGGTTCTCGGCCCGGAACGTCCACGCGTGCACCACCAGCTTCTGCCGGTGCGCGTCACGGATCACCGGGGTCGGCGCGAGCAGCCGTCCGGCGGAGTCCCGGGGCACGATCAGGTTCTTGTTCAGGCCGACGCCGTCGGCGTACCGGGAGATCCAGGCCAGTCCGGCGGGCGTGGCCAGGTCCGCGTAGGTCCGCTTGTCGCCGCCCGCGACGAAGTCGTAGGGCGCGCCGGACGCGTCCATGAGCTGCACCAGCCGTACGTCGATCATCGTGTCGAGCTTGCGCAGGTTGGCGGTCTCGAAGCTCTGCACGAACACCGGGTCGGCCCGGTGGGTGAGCCGGTTGCGGCGCAGCACCGCCACCAGCGGCTCCTCCAAGGCGCGGCCGATCGAGGCGAAGTACGTCGGGTGCTTGGTCTCCGGGTAGACGCCGATGGTCCGGCCCCGGGCCTTCGACTCGGCCCGCGCCAGGTCGATGATCTCCTGGAACGTCGGGATCTGGAACCTGCCGTCGAACGCGGTGTTCGCGACCCGCACCTGCGGCAGGCGCTCCTTGGCCCGCAGCGTCTTCAGCTCGGCCAGCGTGAAGTCCTCGGTGAACCAGCCGGTGACGGTGACCCCGTCGATGGTCTTCGTCGCCTTGCGGGCGGCGAACTCGGGGCGGGCGGCCACATCCGTCGTACCGGAGATCTCGTTCTCGTGCCGCGCGACCAGGACCCCGTCCTTCGTCGCGACCAGGTCCGGCTCGATGAAGTCGGCGCCCTGGCGGATGGCGAGCCGGTAGGCCTCCAGGGTGTGCTCCGGGCGGTAGCCGCTCGCGCCGCGGTGGCCGATCACGATCGGCCGCTGGGTCGCGCGGGCCTGCTCGGCGGCGCGGTGGTCGGGGCCGGCCTGGGCGGCCATGGCCGGCACCACCACAGCGGCCGCGAGCAGCGCGCCGGCCACGCCGAGGGCGGAAAGTGTACGTCGCAACGCCGTCTCCTGTCGTCGATGGGTACGCACAGCAGATCGGGCGTGGTTGACCGCCAGTTGGTCGGTTCCTGACCTGCCGGTGAATCTCCGGACGGAAGATGACGGCATGCGCCGCCTGCTCCGGAAGCCCGTACGGCTGGTGCCGTTGGGGTTCCTGGCGGTGATCCTGGTCGGCGCCGGCCTGCTCATGCTGCCCTGGGCCACCAGCGAGCAGCGGTACACCCCGTTCGTCACCGCGCTGTTCACGTCCACGTCGGCGGTGTCGGTGACCGGGATGGCGGTGACCGACACCCCGAACTACTGGAACGGCTTCGGGCTCGTGATGATCACCGTGCTGACGCAGCTCGGTGGTCTGGGCATCCTGACCGGGGCCTCGCTGGTGATCCTCGCGGTCTCCCGCCAGCTCGGCCTGCGGAACCGGCTGCTCGTGCAGGCGGAGACCGCCGAGTTCGGCCTCGGCGACGTACGCCGGCTGCTGCTGCGCATCGCGGCGACCGTCTTCGTCACCGAGGCCCTGATGACTGCGGTGATCGCCACGCGCCTGTTCCTGGCGTACGACTACCGGCCGGGCCGGGCGCTCTGGTCGGCGGTGTTCCACTCGGTGCAGGCGTTCAACAACGGCGGGTTCGCGCTCTACTCCGACGGCCTGATCGCGTTCTCCCGCGACGGCTGGGTGGCGCTGCCGCTCAGCATCGGCGCGATCATCGGCGGGCTCGGTTTCCCGGCGCTGTTCGAGGCGGTACGCGAGTGGCGGCAGCCGGCGCGCTGGGCGGTCGCCACGAAGCTGACCGTCTGGGGCAGCGTGGTGCTGACCGTCTTCGGCGTCGCCTACCTGCTGATGGCCGAGTGGGGCAACCCGTTCACGATCGGCACGTACGACGTGCCGGGCAAGCTGCTGGCGTCGTTCACCCAGATCGCGTTGAGCCGTACCGGCGGCTTCGACGTCATAAACGTCGGGCACCTCACCGACGAGAGCTACCCGATGCTGATCGGCCTGATGTTCATCGGCGGCGGCAGCGCCAGCACCGCCGGCGGCATCAAGGTCTCCACGTTCTTCCTGCTCGGCTTCGCCATCTGGGCCGAGCTGCGGGGTGAACCGGACACCACTGTCGGGCGCCGCCGGGTGGCGGCGGCGAGCCAGCGGCAGGCGCTGACCGTGGCGCTGCTGAGCGTGGCGCTCGTGGCCGGCGGGACGGTCGGCCTGATCGCGCTGACCTCGCACATATCGTTCTCGGCCGCGTTGTTCGAGGTCACCTCCGCGTTCAGCACCACCGGCCTGACCGTCGGGGTGTCCGGGCAGCTCTCACCGCCGGGCCAGTACGTGCTGACCGCGCTCATGTACATCGGCCGGATCGGGCCACTCACCCTCGGCTCGGCCATCGCGTTGAACACCCGTCGACGGCTGTACCGCTACCCGGAGGAGCAACCCATTGTCGGCTAGACATCCGGAGGAGACCGGCATCGCGGTGATCGGCCTGGGCCGGTTCGGCGCGCGCCTGGCGGACTCCCTGTCCCGTCTCGGTTACGAGGTGCTGGCGATCGACCGCGACCCGAACCGGGTCCAGCACTGGTCGGCCGACCTGGACCGGGTGGTGCAGGCGGACAGCACCGAGGAGGTGGCGCTGCGGCAACTCGGGCTGGCGGACTTCCGCCGGGTCGTGGTCGCGATCGGGGCGTCGCTGGAGGCGAGCGTGCTCACCGTACTGGCGCTGGCCGAGCTGGGGATCGAGCAGATCTGGGCGCGGGCCACCTCGGAGAAGCACGCGAAGATCCTGCACTCGGTGGGCGCGCACCACGTGGTCTTCCCGGAGGCGGAGACCGGCGAGCGGGTGGCGCACCTGATCGTCAGCCGGATGCTCGACTTCATCGAGTTCGACGACGACTTCGCCATCGCCAAGATCAAGGTGCCGGCGCCGCTGGTCGGGCGGTCGCTGCGCGACATCGCACCGCAGGACCGGTACGGCGTGATGGTGGTGGGTGAGAAGCAGGCCGGGGAACCGTTCCGGTACGCCGGGCCGGACACCGTGCTGGAGGCGGACAGCGTGCTCATCGTGGAGGGCGGCATCACCCAGGTGCAGCGCTTCTCCGCGCTGAGCTGACGACAGGTCGCACCGGTCAGCCCTTCTTCGGACCCTTGCCCTTGCCGTGCTCACCCCCCTTCGGCCGGTCTACTGTGCTTTTCCCTTGCCGTTCCCCTTGCCCTTGGGCTTCGGCGCGGCCTTGGGCTTCGGTTTCGCCGGCGCCGGTTTGGCCTTCGCCGGCCCGCTCTTGGTGGTGGTCTTGGTGGCCGGTTTGACCGGCGTCTTCACCGGCGGCGCGGTGGTCGGTGCCGAACCGGCGATGCCGGAGACCTGCACGCCGCAGGTGCTGCCGCCGAGCGTGAACTCCACAGGCAGCGTGTTGCTCCCGGTGTAGCGGCCGGCCAGCGTCAGCTTCGTCGACGCGCCGGGCGCCAGCGCGGGGCCCGTCGCGGGTGCGGCGATCGACACGGTACGCCCCGCCTGACGTGCCGGGGGCTGGGCCGTGGTGACCGTCTGCTTGCCGGGGAACGTGAAGTTCATGGTCCAGCCACGCAGTTCCCGGTCGCCGGTGTTGGTGAGCGTCAGCTCGGCGGAGAAGTCCTTGCCGGTGTCCCGGCGCAGCGAGTAGTCGACAGCGCAGGGGATCGGCTCGGGCATGCTCATCCGCGCCTCGGTCGGCTCCACCCCGCCGCTGGCCGGGCTCCGCGACGTCAGTCCCCACATCGTGGCGGTCACCGCGATCAGGCCGACGGCGGCCACCCCGGCCTCCACCTTGCGCCGCCGCGCCGCCGCCCGCCTCGTGCGGGTCCGCACCACCGAGAACGGCAGCGCGTCGGTCTCCGCCGACCACGGCAGGATCGTGGTGCCGGCGTTCTCGGCGAGCGCCGGGTCCGTCCGGCCGAACGCCGGCGACACCGGCACGATCGCCGCGATACCCGCCGCCTCGGCGAGCGTACGGGCCACCTCGGCGGTCGCCGGGCGGTCCTCGGGGCGCTTGGCCAGGCAGCGCTGCACCAGCGCGGCGACCGGCTCGGGCAGCCCCGGCACCGCGGGCATCGGGTCCGGGTCGCGGTACATGTGCGCGCGCAGCATCTCGGTGGTGGTGCTGGCCTGCCACGGCAGGCGGCCGGTGAGCATCCGGTAGAGCAGCAGCCCCACCGCGTACACGTCGGTGGCGGGCGAGACGTGCCCGTTGTCCAGCCGTTCCGGCGCCAGGTAGGCGGGCGTACCGAGCAGCGCGCCGTCCGGCCCCTTGTCGCTCTCCCCCACCAGCGCCGAGATACCGAAGTCGACGACCTTCACCCCGGTCGGGGTCAGCATGACGTTGCCCGGTGTCACGTCCCGGTGCACCACGCCACGGGCGTGCGCGGCGGCCAGCGCCGAGGCGACCTCCGCACCGATCGTCATGGCCTCCCGCCAGGGAAGCTGCCCGTCGCGGCCGAGCCGCCCGCTGAGCGGACCGCCGTCGACAAGCTCCATGACCACGTACGGGACGGTCAGGCCGACCTGCACCGACTCGCCGTAGTCGTACACGTTGGTGATGTTGGGGTGGCACAGCCGCGCGGCGGCCTGCGCCTCCACCCGGATCCGGTGCCGGAACGCCTTGTCGCTGGCCAGCCGCGAGGCCAGCACCTTGACCGCTACCTGACGGCCCAGCACCTCGTCGTAGCCGCGCCAGACGACCGACATGCCGCCCGCACCCAACTGCTCGACGAGCCGATATCGCTCGCCGAGCAGTTGCACGCCGTTCCTGACCGGTCCACCCATGGTCGGTCCTGTTGCCCGAAGTGGGCCCCGATACACCTCAGCGGTCGGAATCGGTCAGGAAAGTCACCCGTTCAGGCGGTCGCGAGCAGTTGGTCCACCGGCGCGTAGTCGTCGGTGAGCACCATCGCGTCACCGACCCATGCGGTCACCGCCGCCTCGTCCATCAGCGAGGCCGGATCCGGCAGCAGCTTGAGGCCGGGCGGGATCGCGGCGAGCGGCAGCGGCGCGTCCGAGGCGACGATCACGAAGTTGGCGCCCTGCTTCCCGTCGATCGCGCCGGGCGGGGCGATCAGCGCGACGTGCGCGAACTCGGCTTTCACGGTGGCCAGTTCGGCCCGGATGAACCGGCCCGGCGGGTAGTCGATGACGTTCTGCACGTAGATCCCGTCCGGGCGCAGCACCCGCCGGATGTCGGCGGCCATCTCCCGGGTCGCCAGGTGCCACGGCACCACCAGGTGGCCGAACGCGTCGCCGACGATGAAGTCGCGGCTGTCGGCCGGCTCGCCGCGCAGCAGCACCCGCGCGTCACCCACCTCGGCGCGCATCCCCGATCCGGTACGCAGGCCCAGCTCCCGCCGGTCCAGCTCGACCAGGCCGCCGTCGAGTTCGAACACCAGGTTGTCGGTGCCGGGCCGGGTCGCGGCCAGGTAGTGCGGCACGGTGAAGCCGCCGCCGCCCAGGTGCAACGCGTCCATCGGCTGCCTCGCCGGCCGCGCCACGTCCGCGACCAGGCCGATCCACTGCGTGTACGCGTACTTCAGGTGGGTCGGCTCGCCCAGGTCGACGTACGAGTGCTCGGCCGAGTTGAGGTAGAGCGTGCGTCCCTGCGGCCACGACGGGTCCACCTCGACCCGGGCGCAGTGGTACGCGGTCTCCACGTCGCACGGGTTCGGCGCCGCGGCGGTGAGCCCGGCGGCGGCCAGACCGAGCAGCGCCAGCGCGGCCTTGACCCGGCCCGGCGCGGACAGCCCGCTCGGACCGGCCTGCCGGCGCAGCCAGACGCCGAGCGCCAGCCCGGTCACCCCGAGCACGGCGGCCAGCCCCAGCACGATGACGGTGCTGGACAGCGCCGCCACCAGCACGAAGCCGGTGCCGAGCGTGGCGGTGATGCCGCCGAGCGTGCCGATGCCGGACAGCTTGCCCACCACCTGCCCGGTCCGGCGCAGGTCGGCGAGTTGGAGCTTCACCACGAGCGGGGTGATCCCGGCCAGCAGCGCGGCCGGCAGCAGGACGGTGAGCGCGGTCAGCAGGAGCACCGCGCTCGCCGCGCCGCCGCGCAGCGCCTCACCGGCGTACCTGACGATCGGCAGCGTGACGGCGGTGGCGATGCCGGCCAGCACCAGCGCCGGGGCGAGCAGGGTGCGCGGGTCACGCCGGTCGGCGAGCCACCCGCCGAACCACGCCCCGTACGCGATGGCGGCAAGCGCCATGCCGATCACCGAGCTGGTCACCTGGAGGGTCACCCCGACGTACGGGCCGACCAGGCGCAGCGACACGGTCTCCAGCACCAGCACGGCCCCGCTGGAGAGGAAGACGAGGAACGCGGCGAGCCCGTTGGGCAGGGCCCGGGGCGGGACCGGGGCGTCGGCCGCCGGTCCCGCGATGACGTCTGACGATGTGCTGCTCACCGTGGCGATGCTACGCAGCGCTCGCGGCGGGCCGGGTCAATACATCGAGATGTGAACATGGTTTGTGTGGTCCGCAGCCGGGCTGCCACCGCCGCTGTACGCGCGCCAGCCGGTGTTCGGCATCCAGATCTGCCGATACCAGATGACGTACATGATGCCGAGCCGGTTGGCGTTGTTCTTCGCCCAGGCGGCGAGGCTGTCACCGTACGCCTTGTCGCCGCCGGTGGCGGTCTTGTCCTCGAACCCGCCGCTGGCGGCGGAGAAGTCGCAGGCCCGGCCCTTGGGGTGCTCGCCGCCGCCACCGCTGCGGTGACACGAGGCGTAGCGCTTGTAACCGGCCGCCTTGGCCTGCTGGAGCATGTGCAGCGTGCGCGGCGTGATGCAGCCGGACGCGGGCGTGGGGTCGTCCACCGAGCAGGACTCCGACGGCCACGAGCCGTCCGAGCTGCGCGGGGCGGGCTTCGCCGACGAGGAGGTGCCGTTGAACCCGGACCCGGCGCCGGAGCTGACCTTCGCCAGCGCCACCTCGGCGTCCTTCTTCTTGCGGGCCTGCACGGCGACCTGCTTGGCCTGCTCGCGCACCTCGGCGTCGATGGCGAGCTTCGCCTCGGCCGCCTGCGCCTTCGCGTCGGCCAGCTCCCGCAGCCGCTTGCTGTCCCGCTGGGCCATCACGTCCAGCTCGGCCGCGCGCTTGAGGAAGTCGTTCGGGTCGGCGCTGGCGAGCAGCATCGACGTCGCGGTCAGCCGGCCCATCCGGTACGACTGCGCGGCGACCTCACCGGCCTGCGCGCTGAGCCCGACGAGGCGTACCTCGACGTCCTTGAGCTGGGCGGCGAGCGCCTTCTGGCGGCGCTTGGAGTTCTCCAGCTTGTTCTGGGCCTCGATGTGGCCCTTCGCCGCCGCCTCCAACGCCGCCCGCAGCTGCTTGCTGCCGCCCTCGTTCGGGGCGTTCGGGCTGGGTACGGCGGCAGCCGGGCCGGCGGCCACGCCGGAGCCGAGCAGCACGGCCACCGCGGCGAACGCGGCGAGCAGCGACCGCCGGACGCGCCGGCCGGTAGGGCTGGTCCTGGGCACGTGTTGGTCCTTCCGTCGACCGCCGGCCCCCGTACACCGAGCGGCGTCTCCGCCGGCGCCGGACGGCGGCCTGCTGGCGGAGACCGCCGGTCACGATACCGGACCACACGCGACGCGCCAGGCCGGCGACGGCGTACGGCGTCCGACGTCGACGCAGCGTGCCGTGCCCGTCGCGCAGCGCCGCTCATCCGCCCAGCAGGGCGGCGCTCACCTCGTCCCAGATCTCCGGGCTCGACGCCACGAGCAGTCCCCGGCCGTCGTCGGCCGGGTGGTAGTCGGCGCCGTCGAACCGGCGGGCCACGCCACCGGCCTCGCGCACCAGCAACGTGCCGGGTGTGTGGTCCCACGGCAGGGTGCGCCAGAACAGCACGAACTGCTGCGCGCCGGTGAGCACGTCCAGGTACTCCCGCCCCGCGCAGTGCTGGCCGGGCAGCAGCTCACCGATGCGGCGGCCGCCCTCCTCCACCCGGCGGCGGAAGTCCGGCGGCAGGAACGTCGTCGCCGCGGTGCCGCGCAGCGCGCCCACCCGGGGCTCGGCCGGCGGCGCGCTCAGCGACGCCCCGTCCAGCTCGGTGCCGGCACCGAGCCGGCACGCCGCCATCGTGCCGTCGAGCGGGTCGTACACCCAGGAGGCAACCGGTTCGCCGTCGGTGAGCAGCGCCGCCATCAGCGCGAACGGCCGGCGGCCGGCGGCGAAGTTGGAGGTGCCGTCGACCGGGTCGACGAGCCACACGTCGCCGCTGCCGCGCAGGTGCCGCAACAGGTCCGGGTCCTCGGCGACGGCCTCCTCGCCGACCACCACCGAGCTGGGACGCAGCCGCCGCAGGCCCTCGGAGATCAGCACCTCGGCCTCGCGGTCGGCGACGGTGACCACCTCGCCCGGCGCCTTCTCGGAGATGTCGGACGCGTCGAGCCGGCGGAACAACGGCACGACGACCTCGGCCGCCGCCTCCTTCAGCAGCGCGCCGACGTCGTCCAGCAGCGGGTCAGCCACGCGGCGGCAGCTTGACCACGCTGACGAAGAACTCGTCGATCTGGCGGACCACCGAGATGAAGCGCTCGAAGTCCACCGGCTTGGTCACGTAGGCGTTGGCGTGCAGCTGGTAGCTGCGCAGGATGTCCTCGTCGGCCTGCGAGGTGGTGAGCACCACGACCGGGATGCGGCGCAGTTCCTCGTCCTTCTTGATCTCCTCCAGCACCTCCCGGCCGTCCCGGCGGGGCAGGTTCAGGTCGAGCAGGATCAGGTCGGGCGTCACCGCGTCCGCGTACTGGCCCTCGCGGCGCAGGTAGGCGAGCGCCTCCGCGCCGTCGGAGACGACGGTGAGGCGGTTGCGGAGCTTGTGCTCCTCGAACGCTTCCTGGGTCATCAGCACGTCGCCGGGGTCGTCCTCGACGAGCAGGACCTCGATCGGGCTCTTGCCGTCCGCGGGCGCGGTCATCCCACCGTCTCCTTCATGCCACCGTTTGTACCGTGTCGGTCCGCCTCCGCGGGCGGCTCTTCGCGTGCCTCGCCGTCCGGCTGCCGCCCGGCGTCCGCCGGGTCGGTCTCGGCGCCCTCGGCGGCCGGCGCCTCGGCCGGCTCCGCACCGTCCGTGGCGTCGCCGTCCGCTGCCGCTTCCGCCGCCTTGGCGGCCTCGATGTCGGCCTCCAGCGCGGGCAGCGTGAACCGGATCGTGGTGCCCTCGTCGGCGTCGGTGTCCACCCAGACCCGGCCGCCGTGATACTCCACGATCTTCTTGACGATGGCCAGCCCGATGCCGGTGCCCGGGTACGCGTCCTTCGAGTGCAACCGCTGGAAGATCACGAAGATCTTGTCGGCGAACTCCGGCTCGATCCCGATGCCGTTGTCCCGGCAGCTGATCTCCCACTCGCCGTCCACCAGCCGCGCCGACACGTGCACCTTCGGCGGCACGTCGGGCCGGCGGAACTTCACCGAGTTGCTGACCAGGTTGACCAGCAGGTTCGTCAGCAGCGGCTCCTCGCCGCGGATGGTGGGCATCTCGCCCCAGGTCAGGTCCGCGTCGGCGTACTGCAACGCCGCCTCGGTCTGCCCCGCCACGTCGCCCATCACCTTGTTCAGGTCGACCTCGGTGAAACCGGTGGTCAGCCGGCCGATCCGGGAGAACGCCAGCAGGTCGTTGATCAGCCGCTGCATGCGCTGCGCGCCGTCCACCGCGAACGCGATGTACTGGTCGGCCCGCTCGTCGAGCTGCCCGGCGTAGCGCCGCTGGAGGAGCTGGCAGAAGCTCGCCACCTTGCGCAGCGGCTCCTGCAGGTCGTGCGAGGCGACGTACGCGAACTGCTCCAGGTCACGGTTGGAGCGGGTCAGCTCCTCGGCCTGCTTCTGCAACTGGCTGTTCACCCACTCGATGCGTTCCCGCGCCTCGCGTACCTCGTCCAGTTCCCGGGCGATCTTCATGCGCATCTGGTCGATGTCCTCGGCGAGCCGGCGGAACTCCGGCGGGCCGGACCCCTCGATGCGGTGCCGGTAGTCGCCGTCGGCCACCTCGCGCACCTGGCCGACCAGGGCGGCCAGCGGGCGGATGAGGATCCGGTCCAGCGAGACCAGCATCACCACACCGGCCGTCGTCACCACCAGCGCGGCGATGATCAGCAGCACGACGAGTGCGTTACTCGTCGCGTTGACCCGCTCGGCGGTCTCCTGCCGGACGGTGAGGATCTCGTCCTGGAGCGTGTTCACCGAAGCGCGGATGCCGTCGAACTGCTGACGTGTCGCGTCCGTGATCAGTGCCTGGCCGGCCGCCGCGCCGTCCCGGTCGACAGTGGTGATCACCGGCTCGGCCACCTGGGCCCGCCACTGCGCGGTCTGCTGCTCCACCACGTCCAGCGACCGGCGCACGTCCGGGTAGTCGGCGGAGAGGTTCCGGATCGAGGTGACCAGGCTCTGCTCGCGCTGCACGCCCTCCCGGTAGGGCTCCAGGTCGCTGCGGTCGCCGTTCACCGCGTACCCGCGAACCGAGGTCTCCTGGTCGAGCAGCACGCTCATCAGCTCCTGCGCCTGCACGCGCAACGGACCGGTCTTGAGCAGCACCGCGTCGATGTTCTCGCGGTTCTTCGCCGCGACCGCCGCCTCCGCGGCGGCCAGCCCGAGCAGCAGCACCACCACCACGCCGAGCAGCGCGACCACCCGCCGCCGCAGGGTCCACCCCTGCTGGTACGCCTTCACCGGTTCCTCCCCGTTGCCCTTCACCGCATCATCGTCGTTCTCGACCGCGGGGCCCTCAGCGCTCACCGGCCGCTGCCCCGCGTCACCAGCAACATCGCCACGTCGTCGGCGAGCGGGCCGCCGTTGATCTGCTCGGCCCGCCCGACCAGCCAGGCGGGCAGCTCGGCCAGCGGCACCGCCCGGTTCGCCGGGTCGGCGAGCAGCCCGGTCAGGCCCGGCACGTCGAGGCGTTCGTCACCGCCGTCCACCCGGCCCTCGATCAGACCGTCGGTGTACATCAGCAGGGACCAGTCGTCGGTGTCGAACTCCAGGTCGAAGGCGACCGGGCGGCGCGGGCGTACGCCCAGCAGCAACCCGCCCTTGGCCGGCACCGGCGCGACAGTCCCACCGCTGAGCAGCAGCGGCGGCGGATGACCGGCGAGGCGTACGGTGGCCCGCGCCGACGCCAGGTCGAGCCGGGTGGTGGCCACCGTGGCGAAGATCTCCTGGAGGCGGCGCTCACTCATCAGCACCTGCTCCAGCGCGGGCAGTACCTCGTCGTCCGGCACCCCGGCCAGCACGAGCGCCCGCCAGGCCACGCGCAGTTCGACGCCGAGGGCGGCCTCGTCCACGCCGTGCCCGCAGACGTCGCCGACGATCAGGTCGATGCGGTCCGGCTGGGTCTGCACCACGTCGTAGAAGTCGCCGCCGATCAGCGCGGCGTGCCGGCCGGGCCGGTAGAACGTGTGCACCGACACCTCGTCGGTGGTCATCAGCGGCTGCGGCAGCAGGCCGCGTTCCAGGCGGGCGGACTCGGCCTGGCGCAGCTCCACCTCACGCAGCCGGCGGGCGTTCTCGTCGGCCCGCTTGCGCTCGACCGCGTACCGCAGCGCCCGGGTCAGCAGGACACCGTCGACCTGGCCCTTGACCAGGTAGTCCTGTGCGCCCTCGGCGACCGCGACGATGCCCAGGTGCTCGTCGGAGCGGCCGGTCAGCACGCAGACCGCGGCGCCGCTGGCCATCTCCAGCACCCGGCGCAGCCCGTCCAGGCCCTGCGCGTCCGGCAGGCCCAGGTCGAGCAGGACGCAGTCCACGCCCATCACCCGCTGCCGGGCCTCGCTGAGGCTGGTGGCGACCAGCAGATCGATCATCGAGTTGGTCTCGGCGAGCAGTTCGCCGACCAGGAAGGCGTCGCCCTCGTCGTCCTCGACCAGCAGCACCCGCAGCCGCTCGCCCGGCGGTACGCCGTGCAAGCCTGCCCCGGCAGACGGCATGTGGACGGCACCCGACGCGCCGGAACCCCGCTGCGGTCGGGTAACCGCCGCGAGACGCGGGAGTTCGCTGGTGATGTCGGGCTCCTTCCGAATGCCCTGCTGATCCTGACTCAGACAACAGTCGCACACAACGCGACCGGCACCGGCGCGGCGGAGCGTGTGACCGATCCACTTCCACAGCGGCACGGCCGACAGACGATGTTACGCCGGGAGCGCTGTCACGCCCGCAGCGCACCGACCGAGGACTGCCGCCGCAGCCCCCGGGGGTGCAGGATGATCCCCACCCCCGTAGATCCACCCCGAGGAGTCCCTGTGGGCGCACCCCCCACCCGCCCCGCCGACCGCGCCTTCACCAGGCCCCGGCGGCGGCCGATCGCCGCCGTCGCCGCGCTCGTCGCGCTGCTCGCCGTCGGGGCGGGCGTCCTGGCCGGCCTCTCCACCCCGGCGCCGCGTCCGGCGGACGCACCCGAGGGCGAGTTCAGCGCCGCCCGGGCGTTCCGCAACGTCGAGGTGATCGCCGCCGAGCCGCACGTGGCGGGCAGCGCCGCAAACGATCGGGTACGTGAGCACCTGGTGGCGACGCTGCGCGGACTGGGCCTGGAGACCGAGGTGCAGGACGCGGTCGCGCCCGAGGCCGGGCAGTTGTCCGGCGCGGCGGGCGGGGCGACGCTGGCCCGGGTGCGCAACGTGGTGGCCCGGCTCCCCGGCACCGACCCGACCGGGAAGGTGTTCCTGGTCTCGCACTACGACTCGGTGCAGACCGGGCCGGGCGGCAACGACGACGCCGCGGGCACCGCCGCGATCCTGGAGGTGGCGCGGGCGCTGACCACCGGTCCGCGCCCCCGCAACGACATCGTCTTCGTGCTCACCGACGCGGAGGAGGCGTGCCTGTGCGGGGCCGCCGGGTTCGCCGGCGACCATCCGCTCGCCCGCGACGGCGGGGTGGTGCTCAACCTGGAGGCGCGTGGCTCCACCGGCCCGGTGATCATGTTCGAGACGTCCCGGAACAACGCGAAGCTCGTGGAGATCTTCGGCAAGGCCGCGCCGCACCCGGTGGGCACCTCGTTCGCGGTGGAGATCTACCGGGCGCTGCCGAATGACACCGACTTCACCGCGTTCCTGGACCGGAAGTTCGTGGGGCTGAACTCCGCGTACATCGACGGCGGCGCGATCTACCACACCCCGCTGGACGTGCCGGCCCGGATGGACCGGGGCAGCCTCCAGATGCACGGTGACAACGCGCTCGGCCTGGCCCGCGAGTTCGGCCGTACCGACCTGGGCGACCTGCGCGCCGGCCACGACGACACCTACTTCCCCATGCTCGGCGGCCTGATCAGCTACCCCGGCTGGCTGACAGTGCCGCTGGCCGTGATCGCGCTGCTCGCCGTCGGCGCGCTCGGCTGGTTCCTGCGCCGCCGGGGCCGGGCCACCGCCGGCACGCTCGCCGCCGGCTTCGGCCTGACCCTGGTGCCTGTCGTCGTGGCGCCGCTCGGCGCGTGGCTGCTCTGGGCCGCGATCACCACGATCCGACCCGGGTACGCCGAGCTGCTCGACCCGTACCGTCCGGTCTGGTACCGGCTCGCCGTCGTGGCGCTCGCCGCCGCGGTGCTGTTCTGCTGGTACGCGCTGCTGCGCCGCCGGGTCGGCCCGGCGGCGCTGGCGTTCGGCGGCCTGGCCTGGCTCGCCGTGTTCGGTGTGCTGCTCGCCGTGGCGGTACCCGGCGGGGCGTACCTGACGACACTGCCCGCCCTGGCCGGTGCGCTCGCCGGTTTCGCCGCGCTCGCCACCCGCCGCGACGGACCGTGGCCGGTGGTCGCGGTGACGCTCGCCGCCGCGGTGGCGGTGGTGATCCTGCTGCCTCCGGTGGTGCTGCTGTTCCCGGCGCTCGGCATGGGCATGGGTGCGGTAGCCGCGCTCGTCGCGGTGCTGCTCGGCCTCGCCGTACTCCCGGTGGTGGACCTGCTGCACCCACGGGCCGGCGGCCAGCGCGGCCTGCTCGCGCTGCGCGCACGCCGGCTCGGCGCGCTGCCCGCTGCGGCGGCCGCGCTGGCGGCGGTGGTGCTCGCCGGGGTCGGCCTCGCGGTCGACCGCTTCGACGCCGCGCATCCCGTGCCGACCCATCTGATGTACGCGCTGGACGCGGGCACCGGGAAGGCGGCCTGGCTCAGTCGCGAGGAGAAGCCGCAGCCGTGGACCGACGGCTACGTCGACCGGAGCATCTCGCTGGCCGACGACTTCCCCGGGCTGGGCGACGGTGAGATGCGTGCCGGACCGGCGACCGCCGCGCCTCTGCCCGCCCCGAAGCTGGATCTGCTCTCCGACAGCACTTCCGGCGACCAGCGCGTGCTGCGGGTGCGGGTGGTGCCGCAGCGGCAGGTGCGCCTGCTCACGCTGCACGTCGACACCGGCACCGCGACGGTGCGCTCCGCCTCGGTGGCCGGGCGAAACGTGCCGGTCGAGCCGGGCGACGGGAAGTGGGGGTTCGGAATCGTGTTCCACGCGCCGCCGCCGGAGGGCGTCGAGGTGACGCTGACGCTCGTGCCGCGCGGCGGTGCCGTGTCGGTACGCGCGATGGACGCCAGTGACGGGCTGTCCGGGGTGCCCGGGTTCCGGGAGCGGCCGGAGGGTGTGGGCGTGGTCGGGTCGCACAGCTCGGAGATGCTGGCGGTGGCGCGCACGTACCCGCTCTGAGCGGCGCCTG